>JAEORV010000130.1 GCA_016840695.1 Promethearchaeota archaeon | reverse complement strand
AAGTAACTTGCTTCAAAGCAAGGAATGTTTTATAATTGAACTAAAAAATTTAATGAATCAACAATACAGACAACAACTCAAGGAAAAAATTGAAGAAAGGAGAACGAAGGAAAAACTAATTAAAGAAAGCTTGAATTTGGGAGAAGAAATCTTTTTCACACTGTTTTTCCTTCGTTCTCCTTTCTTCAATTTTTTCCTTGAGTTGTTGTCTGTATTGTTGATTCATTAAATTTTTTAGTTCAATTATAAAACATTCCTTGCTTTGAAGCAAGTTACTTCTTTCGTTCTCTAAATTCTTTATTTCGGATTCAATTTCTCTTATCCTTTCTCCTAGATACTTGATTTTGTCTTCGGGAATATTGATTTCTTCATAGGTGCTTGTATCTTCAATATCTTTTAACATGAGAGAAGACTTTTTATCATCAATTTGAGTTGTACTGTAGTTGATGTTGTAATAATCAGGAGTTATGTCAATCCTTACTGAAATGTTCTTTTTTATGCGATATTTATTTTCTTTAACGTCTTTATCTGGATTGAAGGGTTCTATTAAATTATGCTTCTTTAATTCCTTTAATTGGCTATGAATGCGTTGTCTTGAAATATTTAAACTATTTGCAAGCTCCGAAGCGTAATGGGGAAGTTTTGCGAGTTTTGCAAGTATCTTCCTCCTAGTTGGATTACCTAACAGGTCCAATAAATCATTTAACCTAATATCTTGGCTTTCCATTTTCCTTCCTCTACATATATAAAGTAAAAAATTATTTTTACCGCTTCTAGACTTATCGATATAGTTCTTCGGATGCGTCGGTTGAGCGTTCCTCCGCTTTCACCGCTCTATCTGCTGTCAACTTAATTTTTTCAATCGATTTATCAAAAATCTCCTTAGTAATTTCCACGCTTTTTACAGATTCTTCGTTAGTAGTGATTATATCGGGATTTGCCACGGCATCCCGGATCGTTAACAAGGTTGCTTCCTCCGAAATTGCTTGAATGTCCGCACCAGTATACCCCTCTAGTTCTTCTGCTAGCTTATCAAGATCAATATTTTTACCTAATGGCTTGTCCTTGAGGTGAATTTCGAATATAGCTTTTCGAGAATCTTTGTCTGGCATTTTAATTTCGATATGTCTCCCGAATCTTCCCGATCGTAATAAAGCGGGGTCAAGCATATCTGGTCTATTTGTTGCTGCTAATAAGATAACATCTTTCAAACCTTCTAAACCATCCATTTCCGTAAGTAATTGCGATACAACTTGTTCGGTTGCTTGAGAACTGGCAAACCTTCCCCTCATGCCTGCAATAGCGTCTATTTCGTCGAAAAATATAATGCACGGCGACGCGGCACGCGCTTTTCTAAAGGTTTCTCGCACGGCTTTCTCGCTTTCGCCAACCCACTTTGAGAGAAATTCAGGACCTTTCACGGAAATGAAATTAATTTCGCTTTCGTGAGCTAAAGCTTTTGCTAATAATGTTTTTCCCGTTCCTGGAGGCCCATGCATCAATATTCCATTGGGCGGGTTTGCGTTAAGATGTGAATACAATTCTGGATATATTAAAGGCCACTCGATTATTTCCCTTAACTGTTGTTTGGCATCTTCCAAGCCGCCAACATCGTCCCAAGTCTCAGTAGGTTGTATGATCAAGACTTCTCTTAAAGCAGAGGGCTCAATACTGCTTAAAGAACGCGTAAAATGCAGCATTTTGATTTGAAGGTCGTTTAAAATTTCGACGGGGATTGGTTTGTCCAAATCGATTTTGGGCAATAATTCCCTGATGGAAAGCATTGCTGCTTCTTTAGCTAAGGCTTCAACGTCGGCGCCTACAAATCCATGGGTTTTTTCAGCAATGTGTTGAAGGTTCACGTCCTTGTACAAGGGCATTCCTCTGGTATGAATTTGGAGGATTTCGTACCGACCGTCAGTATCGGGTACTCCTATTTCTATCTCGCGATCGAATCTCCCAGGTCTTCTCAATGCGGGATCAATATCGTTTACCCTATTTGTTGCGCCTATGACTATAATTTCGCCGCGTCCTTCCAATCCGTCCATCAAGGAAAGTAACTGAGCGACTACTCTTCTTTCGACCTCGCCCGTGACTTCACCTCTCTTTGGAGCAATCGAATCCAACTCGTCAATAAAGATTATTGAGGGAGCCATTTCCTTGGCTTCTTCGAACTTCTTGCGAAGATTTTCCTCGCTCTGGCCGTAAAACTTGCTCATGATCTCGGGACCGCTAATAGTTATAAAATGAGCTTCAGTTTCAAAAGCTACCGCTCTTGCAAGTAAAGTTTTTCCCGTACCCGGAGGACCGTGTAGCAACACGCCTTTGGGAGGCGCGATTCCAATTCTTTTGAACAATTCGGGATGTCTTATTGGGAGTTCTATCATTTCTCTAATTTTTTGAATTTCTTCTGCTAATCCGCCTATGTCCTCATAAGTAACCCTTGATTCTTCTAATTCAACTAATTCTTTATGGCTTTTCTCAGAAAGCATGACTTTTGTGTCTTGATGAATTCTCACTGCCTCGCTTTTTGGAGAATAATCTACTACTATAAGATCAATCCTACGACCCATTGCATAAAAACTCAATATATCTCCTTTTGTTATTACGCGATTCTCTAATTTTCTCGCCAGTTGTTGGGAATTTCTTAAAATAACGGTTTCTTCTAACCCAGCAAACGTTATTTTGCTCGCTAAACTTGCTTTAATCTTTCGAATTTCTACAATGTCGTCTATCGAGGAGCCTAAATTTCTTCTTAAGGACTGGTCAATACGAATGGAATTGGTCCCTGTATCTTCCAATTTTCCTGGATATAATAACGCAGCAGTCTTTTTATTGTCCATGGGATGACTTATTTCAATAACATCCCCATTTCTAAGCTTTAACTCCTTTATCACGTCGGGATCAATTCTTACCCTGCCTTTTCCAGCGTCATCTTTAAGAGAATCCTTTATTCTTACTTTTCGACTACTCCCTCCTTTAACCATTGCCCCACTCATTAATTTTCAACTCATATTAGCTATTATTGGAAATCCATTTATTAGATTATGTTTTTCTATTTCTTAATGTAAGTCTTGATATTTAACTATTAGCTATAGCATGACCTCATGCTTCTTCGTTGTAATTTACTCTTAATATCGCCAACCCATTTTTCACTTTCAGCGTGTAGTTATTCTCTGAAGCCTTAAAAGGGAGGTGAATGTCTTTCTGGTACTTGCGTTTTTCATTCTGAGCAAGCACCGTCATTTTGGTTCCATCATCATTGAAACTAACGAATATATCCTCTTCTTCGATGCCTGGAACTTCAAGAATAATTTCAGTAAAGTAATCGAAATCGTTGATTTCAGTTTCAGGTTCAAAAACATACGATGGTTCTTCTTCTAATAGGTAGTCCTCATCATGAAGATTATCTAACGAGAGCATTCCGGCGTCTACCACGTTTTTTTGTATATAAGGGAAATTTTCTTGGATGGGAACATTTTGATCTAGGTTGAAGTGCTTTAAATAATCGTGAAGTTTCCTTTCGTCAAAATCTCCTTCTATTTTTATCTCCGGTTTTTCCATTCCCGTTTCAAAGTGGTACGAAACCTTGAAACCCTCGGCGCTTTCATCTCCAAATTTTAAATTGACGTCTTCAGTTGGTTCTGGAAAAACTAGAACGTCAACATCAAACATATCTGATTTAAAATTGAAGAATTTCTTTATCCTATCAATAATGTCATCAAAATCGTTAGACACGCTTTCCACCTTTAACTATTTTTTTTATTTTATGTCCATAAATTCGTGTAAACTTTTTTTTTACATGATCTAAATGTGATTTTACCTATTTAAACTTAGTGGTTAACAAAAATAAGGACTTAATAGGTGTTAATTAAGGTTTTAAAAGAAGTTATGAAAATGATATATTCTTTTTACAAGCGTTTTTTTATCCATTCAGGAAGAAAAAAGCCCCATAAAAAGGTTATGGCGCTCACTATTAAAAAGGTGCGGCCAATCATTTGAAAAACAGTGGAAATAGAAAATACTAGTACAATCGTTTCGAGGAGTGCTGCAATACTATAAAAAATCATGGCAACTACAAGCAATTTTCCTTTCATCTTAATTTCGGGATGAGCTGATTGTAAGCTTTCTCTTACAAATGATGCCACTGATATCAAAATAATAATCAAGAAGGAAACCAAGAATATCGTTGGAATACCTCGGCTCTTAATTCCATAAAAAGTCCCCTCTAAAGAAGGATCGTTCGCGAAAACCACGAAAAAAACTATTTCATAAATAATACCATAAATAATAAAGAGCTCGATGATGATTTTTTGTCGTTTCTTATACACAAGATCGGTAAAAGCGACCAGCCAAGAGAACAGTCCTAAGGGGATTAATGGAAAATTGATTAAGTTTTGTATTTCGATTGAAAGAGCCATTCCAGACGAAATTTCCAATACAAAAGAAATTATCGCCCCCCAAAATGGTTCTGATACGATAAGCCCCGCGATTCCAACGAGAATAAAATCTCTATTCCGAAATTCAAAACCTCTTAAAATAATTCGAATCGCAATGAAAAAAGAAACAATAAGAGCAATTACGCCGAAAATTCCGTTTATGATGTCATGGGGATAGAGAGGCATGAATAATCATGGGTTCATTTTTCTATATATATTCCATGATTGTATTAGTTAATAAATGTTATACACTTGTATTTCAAATTAAAAAGAAAAATCAGCATCAATGAGATGATTTCTTGACTTTTTCCATGACTTCGTACGTTCGATGGAGCACCTCGTAAGCAACTTGCGGAGGATCCCATCCTGCTAAACCGCAATCAGGACCTATAAATTGCAAGCGATCGTCATATCGCTTCAACGCGTCCATGAGGTTTTTTTCGATTCTCTCCCTTGGATCGATTAGATTCATCGTTCCTTCAAATGACTTAACCTCTTCTTGAGAGACTCCAGCATCTAATGCTTCTGCCATCAAACTGTTAATATTTGTCCTTGTAATTCCCACGCGAATAAATTTATCATATTGATCCAAGTCCTTTTTTGGAATCACATTAGAATTATCAGAAGCATATTCACAAGTTAAAACATCTATGTTTTTAGTCTGTAAAGCTATTGACGCCCTATTAAGGGTGTGAAGGTGAATTTGACTGGTAATGTTGACTCCTTCTAAACATTTATCGAAAATCTTAATTAATTCGTCGTCGGACACGTTAACAATGTCAACATATCCAAAAGAGGGTTCATCGATGGATACAATTGATGTTTTTAAATATTTCGTGTCGTATAGAGAATTTTTTATAAAGGAATTTACAGATATGGCAAAATTATACGCCATATCAAGGTAGATCGTGAAGTCTATTTTTCTAATGTACAATTCAATTGGTCCAGTCACGCATATTTTAACGCTCAAAGGTTTTCCCATGCGTTCGTAATGTTCTTTCGCAAATTTGTCTATTACAAGCATTTCAGGGATTATGGCTTTTTCAGCGCTAATTAAATTCGGTTCTCTCTCGTAATCATTAATGGGCTTTAAGAATTGTTCGTACATGTCCATGTGTTGGGGATAATTTACAATTTCTACTCCTGCGTTTAATTTTAACTGGAAAGATTGAAGGATCGGGTGAGTATAATAGTTATGAATTCCCCTATGCTCAAAAATATCTGTTTTTTTT
>JAEORV010000129.1 GCA_016840695.1 Promethearchaeota archaeon | reverse complement strand
GACCTTTAAAGTTAAAGTGTTACTCACTGGTTCGGCTGCGAGCGAAAAGTCTGAATTAATCAATAAGTTTATAAAAAGTAAATTCACCTCGAATTATAAATTAACTATGGGCGTCGATATCTTAACAAAAGAAGTAGATTATAATCCCGGAGAAGTAGCAAAGGTCACAATATGGGATATTGGAGGTAATAAACATTTTGAATTTGTTCGAAGTACCTTTTATAGGGGTGCTTCCGGGGCTTTAATCGTTTTTGACCTTTCTAGAGAGCAAACATACGAGGAAACAAGAAAATGGCTCACTGAAATAAAACAATCCATTGGTGAAGACATTCCCTACCTCTTAATTGGAAATAAAGCAGACTTGTTAGAAGAAGTAGAAAACGCAATTAACCGTAAAGAAGTTCGTGCTCTTGTTGAAGAGGAAGGAATGTTATACATTGAGACTTCGACAGAAACCGGGGAATTAATAGAGGAAGCGTTTGCTGAATTAACTCGAAAAATAATTGCACGGAAAAGAAAGGAACAATCTCTAGAAAAGGAAATAGAAGAACTACCACCCGAAAAGAAAAAAAAACCTACTCCTCGTAAAATAAGAGAAAAGAAAAAAAAAGAACTAACATTTTAATTACATTATTTTAACACATTTCTTGGAAGATTGGTGATAATTTCTTCAGCTTCTTTCATGATACTATCCAGCAATTCTTTTACTGTAGGAATTGAGTGTATTCGACCGGTAACAACCCCGCCGAGAATAATCGAATCGTCCTCGTTTTCTTCTAAGAGTTTTGTTAACCCATCTAATTCAAGCTTCATTATCGCAGAATTTGATGGACATTGAATTCCTCGAAATAAATCCGATGCTCCGGAAATTGTTTCGTCTACTACTTTTAAAGACATTGGATTTCTTAGAAATCTCATTGGTCCAAACAAGCCTCGTGCGACCAAGGTGTCAGTTTCTGCTCTTCTTACTATTGCTTCCTTCCACATTTGCTCAAAGTCAGACTCTTGTGTAGCAATAAACCGCGTGCCCATCTGCACGCCAACAGCACCCATTGCTAACGCAGCAGCTAATGAAACTCCGTCCGAGAAACCTCCTGCCGCGACAACAGGAGTCTTCACTGATTTTACAACCTCTGGAAGAAGAACCATTGACGATACGTCCCGCCAAGCGCAATGAGCACCTCCTTCTCTGCCTGACGCGATAATAATATCCACTCCCGCTTTTTCCGCTCGCAGCGATCCTCTCACGTTAGGACAAACGTGACACCAAGTAACATGCGATAGTTCTTCTTTAATTGGAATATATTGTTTCTTTGCTCCTTTAGATGTAGCGTCAATTGCCCAAGGAAGCGGATCTCCAGCGCTAGTAACAATCATTACTAATTTTTCTTTTATTTCTGGCTTTTTGGTACAGATTTCAATGACTCCTTTAACTAATTTCTTCGCAGCAAAATTAAAATCTCCTGCAACAGGAATATTTACTCCAAATCTTGCATCAGGATATTCTTTTAAATTATCATAAACATGTTGAATAACATTTTTTATTATTTCTTTTGTTTTACCGGAGCCAAATATCTCTTTAGCACTTTCTGGCGTGGCAATGCTCACGCCTCCAGCCATGCCAATCGTACTTATTAAGCCTATAGCTCCTTCCTTGGCTACAGCAATGCATAAATCAGTAGTAGAGTATGGGCCCATTCCTGCCTGTATGATGGGATATTTTGTTCCTAACATGTCTAAAAATTTTGTATGTATCAATCTCTATCTCCTTAAATTATTATTTTTTAAATTTAGAATATATTTAGGATTAAAATCAATACAGAAAGAAAAAGGTAATTTAAAAATCTATTGTTTATTCTCTTGGGATAATAATGTTTTTTTACAAGGTACACTTTTTTGAATTTTATCAAGAGTTACAATACAACAGTAAAGTGAGATAATTAAATGTGGGTGTCGACTAAATCCTCTTTTTTATGTCCTGCTTTATATTTTTTCTCACATTCTTTTGAACAAAAAACGTGGACGGTTGTAAATTCGTGACCGTTAAAGTCTTGTATTGCATCAAAATTGGACACTTCCTTTTTACACATTTCACACTTCATTTTTAATCTAATTTGATGTAATTTTTACTGAATGCAATATACAAATTAGCTTTTAAAAATCCTTTCAAATCGAAAAATATCCTCAAGAATTATTTAAAACAATTTACTACAAGAAAAAATCCTTTAATAACTCCGAAAGCAAGTTATAATTATTTTGATGGATGTTAGAATTACCACATTCTAACTTTAATAATATCTTTCTTTTTTCCTTCCCAAACGATTCAAGTTTGATTACTAATTTTTTGTTTTCATATTTGGATTGCTTCTCTGGCGAATTCTTTCGATTTCCCCATAAGCTATCGATTTTTTCCGCCATAATATCTCTCTTTTCTTTATTAACTGGCTCCAACTTGCTTCCATTGAACACCTTAACTTTTTCCATTTTATCATTCCCTTTGAAGATATCTTGATAGAGCAGATCTTGTTCTCAATCCACCTTTTTAAAGTCCTCATCTTTTTAAATAAAAGATATTTAAAGAATAGTTGAATAGCCTTAATAAGATAAGAATTAATTATCTATAATCTTATGAATATGGAGTGAAAATAATGCAACAAGATAAAAATGAAGAAGAGAATTCCCTGACGATGTGTTGGTTTGGCGTTTGGCAACCTTACGCAACATCGGTAGTGCACGTGCCTGCGCAAGAGATCAGTCCAAAGGAAATCAAACAAGAGAAATTAATATTTATTTGGGATAAATACATGAAAGCTCCGAATATTACTGAACTTATCGGCGAGCCTGTTCCGTGGTCTCCTGCTTTAATTGAAGGTTATAGTCGTGAATGGAATAAACAGGAAGATGATAAATTTATTCCCAAGCTAATAAAAGATACAAATGGAAAATGCATTGGGGCTGCTTTACTCACATCTAGACTTACTGAACCTCAATTACAACCACTCATTGAAGATTTTGAGATCCGAGGGTATGGTTTAAAAATGATTAACGCTCATATTGGAGATCTCAATCGAGAAATCTTGGCTTTTTTACCCATTTAGAATAGAATATAACACAAATCTAGTAAATGTTTATATAGCACTTCAGCAATATTAGATTGAATAAAAAAATATGAGTTGCTTAACATGAGTGAAATTAAAATTGATTGGAAAGGGCATGTGAAAAAATATCAAGCGGCAATGGAAGATCTTAACCTTGATTTCTGCGTTTTGACTCGAGTAAAATCTATCACTTACCTTTCGGGGTGTTTCGTCCCTTGGAAAAGTGCAATCATATTGCCTAAGGAAGGCGCAGGAGAACCTACCTTACTTACCGTGCTTTTAGACGTAGAAAGATGTAAGGCGGAGGGACAGATTAAAGTCGATGGTTGGGGGCCAAGGAAGGGCTTTTACTGGGATAAAAAGATCCAATCTACTGCTAAGAAAGCCGGTGTTTTCAATCCAAAAGGGTCACCTCCCCGCATAGGTGTAGAGCTGGGATTAGATATCTGCGTAACAGGAACGATGTTATCTTATTCTGAAGCAGAACTCCTTAAAAAAGTGTTTCCAGGATGTGAATTAGTAGATTTCAACGAAAAAACAGAAAGAATTCATTTTATTAAGGAACCAGAGGAGATTGCAATGTTGCGCAAGGCAAGTGAAATTACGGATATCGGGCAAGCAGCAGTAAAAAAAGCTTTAAACGAACGAGCACCAGGGAAAGTGTTCACGGAAAACGAAATTGCAGGAATTGGAACATTAGCGATGAGAAAAGCTGGAAGCAATTACGAATGGACCTTTACAGGAAATCAAGAAATCGGTTCGGGTTATAGAGCTAGCTGGACATTCAATGGGTGTACTCCTGCTACAAATAAGGAAGTCAAAGAAGGTGAATCGTTGCTTGTAGATTTACATAGTGAATATGGCAATTATCTCGGAGACCTCAGTCATAACTACATTCTTGGAAAATGTCCCCCTGAATTAAAGGCTTTTAACGATATATACGAACAAATGTGCTACGCTCTCATGGATAACATGACAGTTGGTACCACGTTTGAAGAATGCTACAATGAAGTAAGCAAGATCGCTAAAAAAGAGGGGCACGAGAACGATCTCTTCTTTGGTCTAGGTCATGGGATAGGATGCATAGGAAACGAGTCATGGCCACTCGTCCTTCCGGGAAAAGATTGGGGGAATATGGTTTTTGAAGAAAACATGGTGGAAATTGCTGCTGTCGTGTTTAATAAACCCGGACTCGGAGGATTACGGTTAGAAGCTCCAACGCTTGTAACGAGCAAGGGAGCTGAACGACTTCCAAAAACTCCCTTAGAAGTGGATTATGTTTAAACACAGAAGAAACAAAAAATTAGTTATTTGGGATATTGAAAATAAAAGCGTCAAACATGCCTATATTCTTAATTTCCGAATGTAAGTCTTTAGCATAGCCTCTTGGATCAACGGCATCTGGATGTGAAGGAAATTTTTTCCGAATAGTCTTAATTCGCCTTTTAGTTGGCTCGAGGATGCATAAAATGCCTCCTTTTTTCATCGTTCTGAGACACTCATTAAAAGCCATTTGTTTATCTCTCATATGATGAAAGGCACCTAAGATAAAAATTGCATCAAAAAAATCATCTTCAAACGGCATTACTTCAGCTTCGAATGCCTTGAATTCAATTAAATGCTCAACTTTTGCTTTTTTCGCAATACTTATCCAATCTCTCTTAGCATATACAGAATTATCGCTTTCTGGCTCTCCTGTTAGCACCTTATAGTCATTTAAAGCAAGAGAGATGGCCATCCTTCCACTTCCAGTACCAATATCTAAAATTTTTGCGCCCTTATCCAAGTTTAATTCTTGAATTACAGGATCAAGCATGTTAAAAAAAATACCAAATTCAGATCCTAAAGTCGTTTCAATTTCTTCATTTTTCATTAAAATCAGATGTATTTCTTTTTTTTATTATGGATTTAAATATCACCCATTTTGGCATTCTCCAAGAATTTTATGCCTCCTGGAGTAGATTTCCACCCCTCTTTTGAATTGATGATGTAAAAACATTGCTCTAACATTGATAAATGATAATTAAGTTGATCCACATCTAGTTTAAACTTCTCTACAAGTTCTTCCATGCTCCTTATTTCACAACCTATAAATTTCAAAAGTTCTCTTCGGGTTTCATTCATCATTGTTCTATAAGAATTGTAATGACCAACTTTTTTATCGAGATCTTTTGTTTTTTCATATAGTTCTCTCATTTCTTCTTTTGTTAATTTACATTCATTTGTCAATCTTCTAAACCTCTGTCAACAATATTGAAAATAATCATTAACAATTAAGTTTTTCTATGATATCCGATTTTTGATTAGCAGAGTCAAGTTTATTTTCCCAATTCTTTATCCTAAGATTTATTTCACATTTATCATCTCCACTCATGAGGCATTTTAGGCATTCTTATTCTACCTCTAATTGAAGAAATAAAAAAGTACAATATGAAAAGGATCTATCTTTAAACTTCCTGAAGCTTTATTGTCACGTTTTTAGAAATACCTAGTTTCATTGCTTGTTTTCTCGTGAATTCAACTCTCCAGTTTCGAAAAATATCCACGACTATAATGGAGGGGATAGTAAAAATTGGGAGCAAAATAAAATACGATAAGA
>JAEORV010000128.1 GCA_016840695.1 Promethearchaeota archaeon | reverse complement strand
CTTGAGATGTCAGGTATATTTGTTTAATGCCTTGCTTTAATTGATGGTGAATATTTCCAATGATATTCATTGGATCATAACAATTTAATCGTCCGCGGGCATTTTTTACGCAACAATACGTGCAAGAACCTAAGCATCCCTCTGAAATTGGAGTTATTCCCGTAATTTTTCCGGAAGAGTGGTCAACAAAGAATTTTGCTTTATCTATTGACTTTTGCGTCAAAAAAACTTGGTTTCTGTTTCCCTTTTTTATGGATTGAATCATATCGGGGAGTTCGTTTAAATTATCTAAATCTATTATCGCTGAAAATGAGGGGATTATTTTCTTGATAAGGTCAATATAGGTCGTATCTATATGAGGTAAACAACCAGCAATTATAACATGCCTCTCTAGTTCATCTTGATATAACTCATGAATTTTTTTTAGCCGATCTTTTATTTTTTTTTCTGTTTGTTCTTTTACCGCACAAGTATTTATTATTATGAATTGAGCGTTCTCTAACGATGTTTGTACGAGATTTACCTTGATTAATACATCTGATATGATTAATGAATCTGCTTTATTAGAGGTACAACCATAAGTCTCAATGTAAAACGAATTTTCAATCAAAACAAGTTCAATATGGAAAGATTAAATACAATATAAGAGAATTAGTGCTAAAGAGATAAAAAATCTTATTAATAAAAAACTCCATATTTTAAATACTCACATTGCTATATTACTTATAAATGGTGAATACAATCAAGGTCGCATATTGTAAGATTTGTAAGAAGGAAGTTGAACCAGGTAAAAAGAAAATGGATACCTGGGAGCGGGTCGCCTGGGTTTTAATATCTCTCGCAACAATAGGAATTGGATTAATCGTGTATTTACTCTACCGTTTTAGATACCAAAAAAAGAAGTATTGTCCTATCTGTAACATCGAGGTTAAGTTTAAAACCGAGGAAGAAAAAGCGAAAGAAGAGGAAGAAGCGAAAATTGACACATCAACTGCGAAGGGTAAAGTACTTGAAAAAGTAGAGCAAGTCAAAAAGCAATCCAAAACTGGGAAAAAAGCAGAAAAACAGTTTTGTGAATTTTGCGGATCTCAAGTTCCTAGTTCTGCTTCAGAATGCCCCTCTTGTAATACTAAATTGAGTAAATAGATATTCTATAAGAAAAGAGTTTATAATTATTAATAACGAAATAATAATTATTTAACCAAAATATTCAAATATAGACAAGATATAAAAGAATATAAAGAAAAATCTTTCAAAAAGATGAGAAAAATATGGCTAGAAAAAGAGCACCCCGAAGTGCACCGCTGAGAAAGAGGGATCCCCTCGAAGATTATTCTACATGGGACGTTAGGACTGCAAAAACATTTTATTACGCAATTATTTTAGCGAGCGTTATTATTTTTCTAGGAATTTGGATAAGTATTTTATTGCAGTTATTTCTATCTGGAGGCATCCAAGCTTTTTTTAATCTACCACTTTCACTTCAAGTAGGGATTATTGGGGCAATTTTTACATTGCATGCATTATTGCTCGTGATTTTTTACACTCTCTTTAGGGGCGGAGTGTATAGATTATGTAAAGTATTATTTCCAGATAGAAAAATTGCGAAAAAATTCGAAGATTTCAACACTTTACGATGGTTAATTGCCGTCTTGTTGCTAGGAGCTTATGTTACCATTGTTGCCATGCTTGTATTTCTTCTACCGGCTCAAGCGTGGTATCTTATGTGGGATTGGTGGTTTCAAGTCGCACTCCAATTCAGTATAGGTATGTGGATCATTTGGTTTGGAGTAACAATGCTAATCATCATCGGCTTCTTCTTACTTGGTTTTGTCTTGTGGAGCCATGGAGTCTTTGCTGTTCTAAAGAGAATCAAACGTATTGAAGAGGAAGATGAAATCGCAGAGGAAATAAAAGTAGAGAAGTTGCGAGATGCTGAGACTGAAGAACTATACAAGGAATACAAGAGTGAAACTGGAAAGAATGCAGAGTACCGTGGTAAAGAAACTCGTGCCTACAAAGCCTGGAAAAAAGATAAAGGAATATGAAAAAAACAAAAAATAGAAATAAAAAAAGTTATTTTTTTTAAAATTTTTATAATCTCATCTTCGAGTAACAAATCGAGGATTTCTAAATAATATTATCTCTCTTCTTGGAGGTTTGTATGAAGTTGTTCCCGTTTCCTTCATTCCCTTATAGAAATGATTAACGAGATCTTCGCAATCTTCCATAAAAATACATACACAACCAAATAAGGTCAAGATCATTACGAATTCCTTGTCTTTCGCGTAATTTTCGTTGTATATTTCAATTTCAACATCTTTAGTCACCCGTTGAGAATCAAGCCTCGCAATTTTTACATCTCCAAGGTATATATCGTAATCCCTTCCTAAACCGACAGTTCCTTTCGCTTTAATCATTTGCAATTTATCTCCAGCTTCTTGGGGAAGGAGAGGCCATGACCAGCGGGTTCCCTTAAGTCTCCACCCTCTTACAATCCGGATGAGATTTGGATTTCCTGGAAGCTGAACAAAAAACACGGGAGCAGGGTATTTTATTTCAAAACTTTGAACCAACGAGTGAGCAATGCTTATTTCTATACCTCCCTTAAAGTTACCCCCCTTACCAATGTTCATTTTCTCCTCCATTATTGTAAATAAACGGAGAAGCAAGGTTTTTTTCTCAGGAGGGTCTTCCTGCCATGGATCCTTGTTGTAAGCGATTATGTATTTTTTAGCACCGTCGATTTCTACCACACCTTCAGTATCGAAATTCTTTGCGTACATCCTGGTCTTCGCTTGATACTTAAGTTTTTGGTGAATTCCTAGCTCTTCGTCGTGTAATTTAGTTCGCCAGTGATTTATCCTAATTTTTTTGTAGGTTTGTCTCGAAGTGTCTGGAGCCGATTCTTTGGCAGCGGCGCCTTTCTTTTTAGTAGTTTTTGTAGTACTAGCCTTCTTTGCTGTAGTTTCAGCTTTTGTTTTGGTTTTCTTAGTCGTAGATTTCTTAGTTGTTTTCTTTTTTGCCATTAAAATTCACTTTAATAGAATTAAAAAATTTTTAATTAAGATTCTTATGAATTGGATACTATATAATTTTTTCTTTAATAGTTCATAGAAGGTAGAGAAAAAAATGCAATTACATTCTACTATGAAATATTTGAGCTTAAAGGAATTTAAAAAAGAATTAGAATCTTATCTCACACTTGTCAGAATCGCAATACTTCTCACCAATAACTCTATCTTTAGTTCCATCTAGATTCATTGGTCTGATTTTAGAAATCATTTCTTCATATTGTTCCTTAGTAATTTCCTCGTATGGCGCTTGTTTATAACCGTGCTCTTTTATCGGCAGAAAACTCGCAGATTTTAACTTATCTTCATAACAGTTGAGAACATTCTTTATCTCTTTTGCTTCTTCTTCTTTAAAGGTAATTGTTATTGAGACTTGGTTGTCGCTCCAATATCTTTGATAAGCCGCGGCATTTTCTGCTTGTTCCCAAATTGAAACATCGTTTTTTGAGCGATCAAAATATCTCTCATGGACGGGAAATTCTACAGAATAAGCGTTTTTACTATACAAGTCCTCTTCAATGGTATATCCTGCATCTCGCACGATATCTATCAAATCAGAATTTTTTGAAATCCGTATTCGTCTAATGTAATATTCTGAATGTGGATAATGAATTCCTGGTGGAACTCCTGGAAGTAAACTAATTGTTCCACTTGGTTTTACAGTAGTGATTTTTATTGATTTGGGTATGCATAACCAGTTCGAATATTGTTCATCTACTTCTCGTAGATATTTATATCCTTTATTACACCAATCTAAAATTTTTGTCCTCCCATGCTTCACGAAAGCTTCTATAATTCCCGTCTGAGATATACCCATTCTTCTATTTTTAAGCATGACTGCGTTAGTTTCCTTCCAGTGAGTGTTCACTAATGTAACTGATTTCGCATATAAATATGCAAATTTAATTGTTTCTTTGAACTCTTCGTAAGATTCGTGTCTTGAAGGAAAGGTTTCTACGAGACAGCAAAGTTCGAAAGATTCGAGCGTTTGTTCACCACAAGGATTAACGCCGGCAGCCTTTTTATCCTTGTTATCGGGTTTATCTCCCATTCGCGAGAATGCCCTTGCGTTATCCAACCAAAAGATACCTGGTTCTCCATTCACAGCGATTTGATCAGCCAAAAACGAGTAATCTATTCCTTTTACCGCAAAAACGCTATTATTGCTTGCCCACCTATGAGAATATAATTTGTCTTGATCTTGCTTACACGTAACGAAATCAAAATCTGTAGGATCACCTAAAGCGATCTCCGCTGATCTTCTCACATTACCAGATACGACACACCTTCCGATATAATTCATGATGTCAACTATGTCTACAGAAGAAATTGCTTTCCCAATTCGTTCAGTTAAAAGTGCTTTGATGTCTTTCAGCATTTCTATTAATGGTCCTGGACCGGATGCGATCCCTCCAAAACCTCTAATAGGCGTACCTTTTGGTCTAATGAGCGAGAAATCTATATTTGGAACTTGCTTCCCTAAAAAGAACGCTTCAAGCATTAATCTAAGTGCTTCAACCCATCCTTCCCTACTATCAGGGATTTGATAATCATATGTACCTTCTTCTGGTTCTTTAACTACAATTTTTCCAGTGCCTTTTGTGTCAAATCCAACTCCTACACCTAACATCAAAGCATCCATAACGAATTCAAACGCTTTAGTATATTTCAAGTCGATATCTTCCGTTGACGCGAATCCGCAATTATTTAAAGCCATTGAACCGTGCCTTGCAATGAATTCGGTACCCATCATCCACATGCCCCTTCCAGGGGGGCTCAATTTAAAGTTCCATATTTTTTCAAACATTTTTTGAGCAGATCGTTGAGCTTTAGAATCTGACCATGGAAGGCTTAGCTTCACGCAATGTTCTTTTTGAATTGAATAGCATCCTTCAACGACTCTTTTAACCGTTTCCCAAAACTCTTCCTTTCGGGTTTCCGATTCAATCATTCTAGCATAAGTTCTTTTATAAGTAATGTACCCTAATGGGCCCCAATCTGGTTGTTTTCCCTTAAATTGATCTAAGAAGTTTTCTTCTAAATTGAAACTAATATTTTCTAAGTTTATTGCTCGTGCAAATAAATTTCGATATTTATTTAAACCTCTTTGAGTAAGTTCAACGCACACGGATTCACGAATGTAATTCGTTGATATCTCATCAACTCCGAGACCTATTATTTTCCGTAGTACATTCTCAGCAACTTTTTCGGCGATATTCATGTCGAGTCCAGTTTCCTTATTCAACACTTTCGAAATACTGTATTCGTCAAAGTTTTTCTTTTCGCCTTTTGAATTAATCACATATTTCGGATACAAATCTGTCAAAGAAAACGAATTTTTGTCCATGAGTTTACTCCATTAGTATAGGATTATTCTTATAATCAATTTTGTTGGTGTAAATCGTAAAATTTAACTAATAGTTGTCCAGTAATACCTATAATTAATTATTTCTTACAATTTAAAAATTATTGTTTTCTATTTTATTAATCGCTTAATCATTCTCTCATTTTTTAGCATTAGGCAATATATATGAATCCATGAATCTAATTGAAATCCAAACTTTTATTTTTTTCCCTTTGTGTAATAAAAAACTTACTTCTTTTTATGTCGAAATTTCGTCGATAGATATTACAATTATTCTCCTAATACATTTAAAGGAAAAACAAAGTAGCTATTTTCTAATTTATTAAAATGAAATGGTT
>JAEORV010000127.1 GCA_016840695.1 Promethearchaeota archaeon | reverse complement strand
ATCTGCTTGTTTTAGCATGATAGGAAGAAATCCAATTTCATCTTTATTGCATCCAATTATTATTGGCACATAACTCGCTTCTCCCTTTCTCATTACTTCAAGGGGATGTTCAGGAATGATTTTACCATCCACGAAAGGATTAAAAGGATTTGTTCCTAACTCCAATAAACTACCAGAGAGAGATCTCTGTGCTCTCATTATTTTTTTAATAGGAACCTCGCGCAAAGCATCAATATTTCCCATTTCAAGGCGCAATTTGGTTATGAATTTTTCAGAACCTTTTCTAGCGGCAAAATCTCTTGGACTAGCAGATCCACTTTCCATGATTGCTTTATGGAACAACCCTCTTGCTGCAGGAATCGTGAGTAATACGGCAACTGAACCCGCCCCTGCAGATTCGCCAAAAATCGTGATATTATTTGGATCACCGCCAAACCTATCAATATTTTCCCGAACCCACTCCAAGGCAGCTACTTGGTCCAGGATTCCGATATTTGGTGTTATTCCAGATAAATTAACGAATCCTAAAACTCCTACACGATAGTTAAAATTTACAACCACCACATCTCCGTGAATTGCAAGATTTGCCCCATTGAGTCGCGATCTAGAGCTTCCCCCGATAAGAAAACCTCCACCATAAATCCAAAACATTACTGGCCTTGCCTTTTTATCTGCCGCCGGAGTCCATATATTAAGATAAAGACAATCCTCGTCTTCTTGTCCATCTATAGGAGGAGTATCTGGATTATTTTGATGTGGTATTGGTCCAAATTCCGTGGCATCTTTCACATCGTCCCAGGGATCCATTGGTTGCGGCTCACGAAATCTTAAATCCCCTACTGGCGGTTTTGCGAAAGGAATACCAAAAAATCGTTGAAATTTTAATTCTTGAACTCCCCTAATTTTTCCCTTAGTCGTTTCAATTTCAACCATTGTATATATCCTATCGTGAATATTTTGATTTAAATTTATAGTTCCCAGAACCTATTTTGATACAGATAATATTGTTTTTAAAACTAACAAGTTGTATTTCTCTTGAATCTTTAATTGGTTTACCGGATTCACTCGTGGTTTCTATACTCTCCGCAGGAAGATTAACCATAGCAGTGGTATTTGCTGGGATTTCAAGTTCACAGATCATATCTCCACCTTCAATTTTCCAACTTGAAGCTATCTTTCCGTGTATCGATTCGTAATGACCTTTAACCCAACTCAAACTTCCCCCTTGACTAGGCTTCAAGATTATGTGCTTGTATCCTGGATTCTCTTCATCGAGATTTATACCTAAAATAACTCTATACATCCATTCTCCAACGGCTCCGATTGAATAATGGTTAAATGAATTCATAGATGCGTCTTGAAAACCTCTTCCTTCCACGTATCCGTCCCAGCGTTCCCACATTGTCGTAGCTCCCTGCTCAATCATGTAAAACCATGATGGAAATTTCCTGCTTAATAACAATTCATATGCAACATCGCTATATCCCATTTTGGTTAATTGTAACATCATTGGAAGCGTGGTACAAAAACCTGTCGATATCTTTCCATCATATTTTTCGATTGCGTCAATTAAATGAGCAGCAGCCTTTGGTCGTAATTTTTCTGCTAGCAAGTTAAAATGAAGGAGGAGAGCGTACCCCGCTTGTGTGTTTCCCTTAATTCTACCGTTTTCTTCAACGAATCTGGAGTTAAGTTTATCTTTTATCCGTCCTGCTAAATCAGAATATTTTTCATAATCTTCGTGTAATCCTAATAATTTCGCCATCTTTGATAGGAGTTCAGTAGAGTGAGCAAAATACGCCGTAGAAAATAGAGTATCTGGAATGGAAGCTCCAAATTTGGGATACTCTTCAGATTGAATTGTATCGCCATTCAACCAATCGCCATAATTAGCGCCTCTAAACCGAATCCACCGTAAATTTTGATTCTTGGAAGAAATAAAGTCTATAAATCTCTTTGCTGATTCATAGTGTTCCTTAATTATTCTTTTATCGTTATAATTTAAATAAAGGTCCCAGGGAATTATGAGCCCCGCATCGGACCACGCAGGACTACCGACACCAAGAGGTATGTCTTTTTCATTAAGTACTTCCGGAAACGGCACGTATTGAGGGTATCTCCCATCTTGCCACTGCTCGTCTCTTATATCCTGAATGAATTTAGTATAAAATGCCGCCATGTCCATGTTATAATTTGAGGTTTGACTGAACACTTGGGCATCACCCATCCATCCCATCCTTTCGTCTCGTTGGGGACAATCAGTTGGAACGCTTATCATGTTATCACGCTGTGTCCAAAAAATGTTATCCCATAATTTATTTAACATTGAATCTGAACTCTCAAATGCACCAACCACTCGAGAGTCGGAGGCAATGACGCACGCCGTTATCATGTCGAGTTTGGGGTTTATCCCTGGTTTTAGACCCTTTACTTCAACATATTGGAATCCATGATATGTAAAATGGGGTTGAAATTCCCTTTCTTCCGTTCCATTTAGAATGATTTTATCAGTTGCTTTTGCCGAGCGTAAATTCACAGTATAAAGCGTTCCATCGGGGTTGAGCATTTCTCCATGTCGAAGTGTAACCGTTGCGTTAGGTTCACATGTAGATCCTCCCAATCGTATCCTACACCAACCAGCAATATTTTGCCCCAAATTAAAAATAAACACTCCCGGTTTTGGTTCGTCAATAGAAATGGGATGAAATTCCTTCACGATTCTTATGGGTTCATTCATCTGTGAGACAAGTTTCGTACCTATCGAGTCATCAACTGATGCAAATGCCCAGCTTGAATCGTCGTACTCTGGAGAATTCCAACCTTCTTGTTCTTTTTGAGCGTTATAAATCTCGCCCTTGAAATGATCTGAGCGTTCAATAGGTCCATCTTCGTAAATTTTCCAATCAGAACCTGTAAAGATTTCCTTCTTTATTCCATTAGAGGTTATCATCGACATTTGCAATAAAAAACGAGGAGTCGACCCATAGCAATTGAATCTCCCCGGTATGCTACCTGGCCCCATATATCCAATATACCAGCCATCTCCCAATATTACACCTATTACATTTTCTCCTTCAATTAAGAGATCAGTGATATCGTAAGTTTGGTATTGGGTTCTTACGTTATAATCCGTCCATTCTGGCGCCAAGATATGATCTCCCACGCGTTTACCATTTATATAAAGCTCGTATTCCCCTAAAGCAGTAACGTACACACATGCCTGCTTAATTTGGTTATCGATCCTAAAATTTTTGCGAAGCATGGGTGAAGGATGATATTTTCGACGTACTTTACTCCTTTTTTCTTCTTTAAGTTGAGCCCCTATCCATTTTGCTTTCCAATCAGATACTTCAAGTAACCCCATAGTCCATATGGATGGTTCACTCCACTCAGAAGGAAAATCGTTTTTATCCCATACCATGACTTTCCAAAAGCATTTCATCTCTGACTCAAGTGGTTTCCCCTCGTAGATCACGTGTATCGTTTGATCTGAAAGTACTTTCTCACTATCCCATAAGTCTCCTTCGTTGTTGTTGATTATCTCTTGATTGCTTGCAACGATAATTCTATAGGCAGTTTGATATTGTACTCTTTCATCTGACTCCACGATCCAGCTTAACCGTGGCTTGATAATGCCAATCCCTAATGGATTTACAAGGTATTCGCATCTTAAAAAATTAGTTAACATAATTAAATCAATTAATATCTAAAAAAGAAAAAAGGTTATGGTTTTGGGGTGATTTTTAAAGCGTACGCTGGGAAGTCTTCAAGCTTTTCTGGTACTTTTATCGCAAGATTATCGTCTTTTTGAGTCCATTCTAAGGTGCCCTCAACTCCAAATAATTCAATTCTAGCAGGTTCGTCGATTCTTAACGATTTGATAGTGATCTCGCTCGTTTTTGGCTTATCCAAGATAATCGCGTACAAGGCGTCAGGTTTTTTAGTGAATCTTACTCCAATTCCATCTATAGTCTCGCTTTCCGCGCGAATCCATGGGCGCGTTCCATAAATCGCTTCACCGTTTACCTCGAGCCATTTTCCTAAACCCAAAATGCATTTTTGTTGGATCTCAGGGATCGTACCATCCGCCATCGGTCCAACATTCAGCAATAAATTACCATTTTTGCTCACGATGTCTATAAACATACGGATTAAATCTTCGGGAGTTAAGTAATCCTCGTCTTTTTCTTCCTTGTTATAGCCAAACGAGTTACCAACGCCCCTACATGTTTCCCATTTGTGTTTTTGAATCTCTGGAAAACTCCTATATTCGGGAGTTCTATAATCGCAATGGAATGGAGCGGGGCTAGCCCCACCGCCTCCTGCCATTACTTTCTTAGCGACCCAATTCACAAAATTTCGTATGAGAGGGGCTTTTGCAATCTTTCTTAGTCTCTTCCCAACTTGCATCCAGCGATCGTTGATAACACCATCAGGATTCTTGTTATAATAGTATGCAAAAAGTTCGTAGATGTTGGCATCTGGAGGATATCCTATATCGTTCCAAAGGATGTCCGTTCCATATTTATCAATCAACTCGTACCAATGATTATTTGCATATTCAGTATATTCTGGCGATGTGGGTCCATTTAAAAGAAAGCTAGGAACATCCCTTATCGGATTTGGATTGAAAGACCAATCTAAAGCCCCAGAATAATAGAACGTCATTCTCATTCCTTTACTTTTAACTGCTTTTGAGAGTTCTCCTACAATATCCCTGCTTGCCATGTAATTTTCCTTATGTGGATTGGGATACTCGCTAGGCCATAGGAGAAATCCATCATGGTGCTTTGTAACAAAGCACACATATTTTGCTCCCGCCTTCTTGATTATTTCAGCCATCTCGTCGGGATTCCATTTTTTTATAGCTTCGTTAAACATCGGAACGAAATCGTCATAACTAAAATCTTCACCATAGGTTTCAAGGTGGTGTTTATGGGTTGGACTCCCTTCAATTCTGAGCGAATTCAGATACCATTCAGCATAAGGATTATTTTTAAATTGCGCCTTAAATCCCTGAGTTTTAATAACTTCGACTAGATCCAGGCCGGTTACCGCAAAAGCTGGGACAGATGATAAGCTCCAATGCATGAAAATTCCGAATTTTGCGTCGTGAAACCAGTCTGGAATTTCATGTGTACTTAAAGATTTTTTATTTGGTTCATATGTCATTTCTTTCATCATAATTGTTTTTCTTTGTTTTATATTAGAATACTTTCTCCATTCTTTTTATATTTTCCATAAACTCTTACAGCTTCCCACATTGCTTTAACATTGTTCCTTGGAACATTTAGTGTTTTTGGTGCTCCCATGTAATCAATGATTAATAATCCCCCATCACGAGCGCCGACAGTTTTAATCATTTTCATCACATCTTTGAATACATCTCTCGTTGTACCAAATGGGTAGATCGATTGAATGTTAACGCAATTCCAAAAACAAATCTTTTCCGCATATTTTTTCGCAGTGTTAAATCCCACCATGTGAGGAGAGTCGAATTGAAGCGCATCTACGCCAATTTCTATAAGAATTGGAATGAGAGGACTAATATTTCCACAGGAATGAAGAATAAAATGCATCCCTAAATCATGACATAAATCAATTACATCTGAATATGCCTCTCGATAAAACTTGTTAAAGATTTTTGGACCAATTATTGCAGAAAGTTGGGTTCCTAAATCATCGGGTGTTGCTATACCATCAGCTCCAGAGAGATATAACGACTTAACCATTTCTAAATAATAGGTTTTTATCTTGTTTATTAGATCTAAAACTTTT
>JAEORV010000126.1 GCA_016840695.1 Promethearchaeota archaeon | reverse complement strand
GCCAATTACAGTAATTATAGTGTTCCATTGAATGATAATGATCATATCGCTGTAGATATAGGATATTTATATTATAATAATTATTTTATTTATGATTTTTCTGTGACTAATGGCGCACAAATTGATGTTTTATTAATGGACGCTGATGAATACTTGGATTATGACAATGGTTATTCTTATTCCTATTCTTTTATAGAGCTTCTTGAAAATTCGGGTTCTGGGTCCAAATATGTGTATTCCTCTGATTCTTATTATGTCGTATTCGAAAATGAGGATATTAACTGCCAATTGACTTATGATATTACAACCTATCCAGTATCTTCATATTTTCCTAATATATTTGGAAATTTCTTCACTATGATGTCAATAGGGATTATTATTACAGTGGTGGTCGCAATTGTTATTATTGCGGTAATTGTCGTAGCAATACGTAAGAATACTCGAAAAGTTAGTAGTACTACGTCTCCCTACCGTTCAAGTAGTCATCAAGCTGTAAGAACATCCGCATCATCAACGCCTTTATATCAACAACCCGCAACATCAACCAATAATAAATCCGAACCAACAAAAAGTACAATTGGATATTGTCGATATTGTGGAGGAAAAACCGAAGTTGACGCTGCCTTTTGTCCACAATGTGGTTCAAAACTTTAAAATAAATTTTTCTTTTTTTCTTTTTTTCGTTGAGTTATCAATAAAGCATCATGTTGGCGTTATGATGTGAGTTGCCGTCCTTTCCACGCCGTCTAATTGATGGATTTTTGACAATATTATTTTTGAGACTGTCGTGATGTCCTTCCCTTCCACTAAAGTAATAATATCGATACTTCCCGTCACCGCCCACGCTTCTTTTACTTCTTGCATGTGCTTTAATCTTTTAATAATGTTCTCAACGAATCCTGCCTTGGCTTTAATAAATATAAAACACGAGATCAACTTTGTACATCCTCATTTTTAGTAGTTCTTATGTATAATCCTCAGCATCATATAAATATTCGATCCTTTTAGAAATATAAACAAAAAAAAAAAGAAATTAAGTAATGAGATAATTCTATCTATCCAGCCACATTTCTGCAGCTGCATCGGTGTTAAAAGCCCTTAAGATTTCTCTTAATCCACTCTTTTCGGAAAATTCGTTCACATTGGCCATGGCTTCTAAAGGAGCGATTTGCGCAACTCTGCGGCATCCGTTTTGCATTAACCACGTTTGAACTTTTACATTTAAATCCTCAACATCTTTGACATGTGGCTTCATTGATCTTAAGTCACCAAGAATCGTGAATCCTTGTTGTACTTCAGCAACGGTATCGTGCCAGTCTTTCTCAAAATTTGGAATTGCGGCAACAGAAGGAGCCTGTCCCATTATTGAGAAGTAAATGCGGTTTTTTTCCTTGTTAGCTTCAAGGCTATAATATTCATTTCCTCTTTTCATAATGATCAATCCTTAACATTTTAGAAAAAATTTTTATTAAAGCTCGACATTATAAAAAAATAATTTATTTAAAAGAGTATTGTAAAGTAAAAATTTAAAAAGACATAGATAAAACCCATTATTTATCTAAAACTTAAAAAAGCAGACATGTAGTATTTACAATTAAATGGATCGACTGCTTCAAAATCTTCGGGATATCGAGATAATATCTTACACGATAGCTTTAAAGCTTTCATCTCGTCTTCTTCCGTTAGCTGAGCATCAACGCCAAGTTCTTTCGCAATAGTTCCGATCATTTGAGATCCTTGATCGGCACAAGGACCGCAAGGTGAGTTTTCCATGCTGTGTTTACACGAAGTACATTGAGGTTTTTTTTCAGTCATTTGAATAAATAAATGTAGTGTTGTTAATAAAAGATCGTCAAGAGAAACTCGATAATTATAAATATATCTTCGTCTAATATTATTAGCAATGCCAAACCTTTCAATTAAATATCAAGACTCCTCCATTGCAATCGATTTTGACCAAATTTCAGACGTTATACCTGATATTAGAAAAATTAATATTACCGATCATCTTCAACACGTTGTTTTTTCTTTTAATCTAGATAATTCAATAGTTCAGGACGATTGGAGAGCAGTAGTAATGCCAAGTTTCCAACCTATATTCCATTGGGCACCGCATTTAACTCCTACCGATAAACATGTAATTGATCAACATGTCTTCCGTTCACCTGCTATATTTGTCTCTGATAGAACTAGAGTTTTAATCTTGATTCCCGATTTGGATATTCTTTCAGATTTCTATAAAACTTTAGAAAACGCTGATATAAAAAAAAAACCTCGATGGTATCTCGATTTAGACGCTTCTAATAATAACATGATAATAGGAATGTGTTATAATCGCGTGAAGGAGCATGTATTATTCGTCAAAAGAAACGGAGCTCAATTCCCCCCCGGAAAAATTCAGGTAGGTTTCTACATCATGTACTATGATGACAAGAAAATAGCTGCAAATCCATGGCGTTCAATCCTGGAATTCTTATGGTTACGATGGGGTCAAAAACTCTACGAACAAGGACAACCACTACTCCCTGATTTGACTGAACACGTCGAGTTGTCGTATAAATGGGCTTTTACTAATTGGAAAGAGCACGTGTGGCAAGAATTCTCTATCAATAGAAAAAAAGTAGGTGCTCCCGTGTTTATCGTAAATTCTACTCAAAGTCCTAATTACAATAAGCCTTACCTTATGAGAGAAGCGCGCTCCATTTGGAATCAAGCTTGGTTTTCCTCGTTGCGTTCAGCTGCGGGATTATATCGATTTGCTAAACGAACAGGTAATCAAGATTATTTAGAGAAAGCCCTTCTCACTAAAGAATTAGCTCTATCTTATCCCCAAAAAAGCGGTTTTTTTCCCTCAGTCATAGGAACAGATACAGAATCGGTTCAAATCGATGGAAAGAAGTTCTATCGTCCTAAAGCGTGGACAGAATTCTATTGGGGAAATTCAAATAGAAATCCTTTTACAGAATTTGGGAAAGGTATGCGCACATCTCCCTTACACGTATTAGACATGAGTTGGACTGCTTTAAATATGCTCAGGTGGTACGATGAGCTCGAGAAAGACGAGCGTTTATTAAATTATGCCAAGAAGTACGCTGATGCCCTAATCAAAATACAAGATGATGAAGGTTTTTTTCCAGCCTGGCTTGATTTGGAGAGTTTAAAGCCAATGGACGTTCTAGATCAATCGCCAGAAACATCTATGTCAGTCACGTTTCTTCTAAAACTATTCGAGCTTACAAATGATGAACGCTATAAAGATTCAGCTTTAATAGCAATGAATTCAATTATGAAACAAATCATTCCTGAAGGAAGGTGGGAAGATTTTGAAACCTATTGGTCTTGTAGTAGGTTTGGTTCTGACCATGTTGGAGAAAAATTTGAACGGAATAATATGTATAAACAGTGTAACTTTTCCATGTTTTGGACGGCTGAAGCCCTCTTAGAATGCTATCGTAAAACCAAAGAAAAACCGTTTCTAATAACGGGACAGAGAGTATTAGACGAGATGCTGATGACTCAAGCTTCGTGGCAACCTCCTTACCTACATATTAACACGTTGGGGGGATTTGGAGTAATGAATGCGGATGGAGAGTGGAACGATGCTCGCCAAAGCTTATTTGCAGAAGTAATAGTCAGGTATGGATTAGAGTTACAATGCAAGGAATACGTTCAACGAGGGCTCGCAGCACTAAGAGCTTCTTTCGTCTTGATGTATTGCCCTCAAAATCCAAAAACAAAAGTTCAATGGGAAAAAGCAATAGATTTCTTTAACGAAAGAGACTATGGATTTACAAACGAGGGTTATGGGCACGGGGGAAGAGCAGATCCTAATGGATTAGGGATGGGGGACTTTAATATCTACGACTGGGGCAATGGATCAGCGTCAGAAGCATTCAATCGAATGCTCGATCATTTTGGATTGGATTTTCTCCTTGAAAATTAACTATCGTTCATTTTATTATTCTTGACTATTGCTACGCTTGAACTTGCTCCAATTCTGGTAGCTCCAGCATCAATCATGGCAATCGCAGTATCATAATCGCGAATTCCTCCAGAAGCTTTCACTCCAACTTTATCACCAACTACACGCCGCATTAACTTCACGTCTTGAATAGTTGCTCCTCCAGTACTAAATCCCGTAGATGTCTTGACAAAATCTGCTCCTACTTGTTTTGCAATCTCACATGCCTTAACTTTTTCATCATCTGTTAACAAGCAGCATTCAAGTATTACCTTTACAAGTGCTTTTCCTTTGGCTACTTTCACTATCTCCATAATATCTTTTTCTAAGAGCGAGTATTGGCGATCCTTTAGTGCTCCAATATTCATGACCATGTCGATTTCTTGAGCACCATTCTCTATTGCTTGCTGTGTTTCGAATATTTTTGATTCCGTAGTATTTGCACCCAATGGAAAACCTATAACTACGCAAGTTTTCACAGAAGTTCCATTTAGTTTTTTATAAACTAATGATACATGGCATGGATTCACGCAAACTGAAGCAAATTGATGCTCTATTGCTTCCTCACATGCTTGTACTATTTGCTCTCGAGTTGCTTCCGGTTTTAATAGCGTATGATCAATATAATGGTTAACTTTCATTCATAACCACGCAGTCATTTGATTTTGAGGTTTTTTCTTATCGTGAGTGAATTTCCATACTTTGAAGCCTAAATCTACGATTTTTTGAACTGAATGTGGAATATTCTCTCCCACATATGTGTTTATTCCAAATCCATTTACATGTTCAACTATTTTTTCGAGTCTTTCTGGTATTTGCTCGAGTTGATTAACGGGAGCTACATGTAATGCCGCTCCTGCAATCATTGGATGATCTCGACCATTCGATAAGCTTCTCAAGTCTGATTTAAATTGAATGATTGGCCTTCCTGAGGCGAAAGCTACTCCTAACTCTGATATTGCTCCATCATCCGGGACTCTACCGTTTAAATTTATGATAAAATAGTTGCATTTAAGGATTTCATAGATATCTAAAGCGAACATCACTTTAGTGAGATAATTCGTAAACGGTCGTAGAAGTGGCGAGCCTGCAATCGGAGTATCAATAGAATTCATCACAAATGCCTCTCCACCGTCGCGTTGGGGTAAATAAGTGTTATATCCCGCGTTCTCAAATGTTTTAGCAATATCTGCCATCTCAGCTAATTCAACGGGGCAAAAAAGGGCTCCAGAACAATATATTTTTTTTTCAGATTTGTTTTCGTTTTTATTTATAGAATAATGCTGCTCAAGATTAGGAAGTAAGGATTTTAATATAGAATTATCTTTATACTCTTCTACTATTTTTTGAATTAGTTTCAAGCCATCAATTTGTCGGTTCATTGGTGCGGCTGTCGATTTAAGGAATCCTGTAATGTCTCGACCCAAATCAATCCATTTTCGGACGAGAGGGGGAATATTATTACCCTTATATGGATTTTCTCCGTGTTTCTTAAATTCACGGGTAAACTTCACAAGCTTTTTTGCTATTTCGCTAAATCTTTTAACGGGTTTAAAACCTGGAGTAAGACCGCTAATCATTGCGTTATCTCCGTTTGGAAACAGGATGCGAGAATCATACTTATAATTCACTACAGGTTTACCTGCTCCAAATGTAACCGCTGCTTTAAAAACGCTTCCCTCGTCAGGAATCCGACCATTCATGTTCAAAAGAGTACAATCGCTACCTTCAATGATTTGATAGATTTCCAAGGCAAATGAGATCCTATAGGCAATGTCATATATTTCATTGAATTTTTCGTCATGTCTGTCATGAAC
>JAEORV010000125.1 GCA_016840695.1 Promethearchaeota archaeon | reverse complement strand
CTTTGTAATGCTCCCAGGAGTACGCTTTTGAACCTTTCCTAAGACTGCTTTTGGAAGTTTTCCTATAAATTCAATGTCAGTCATGAGGCGCCAATTATAAAAGCTCTTTTCAATCCAAGATTTCAACTGGTTTTCAGTTACTTTTCCCACAAACATGGGTTTGAGGGTAATCCAAACTTTCATTATTGCGCCCCTTTTTTCGCCTTCAGGAGGGAATCCAAACACTGCCGCGTCCAACACTGCTTTATGCTTCATTATCATCGTTTCAATGTCAACAAGAAATGCGGGTTCGCCTGCACCCTTTCTATCAACCTCTTTACGTGCAACAAGAACAACCATGCCATCTTCTTTCATGTAAGCGAGATCTCCCGTGAGTAACCACATCTTTCCACCAAAACTTTTAATCACAGCTTTTGTATCGTCTATATTACTCACGTATTCTTTCATGACTTGCGGTCCACATATGCACAGCTCTCCTACGTTTTCCTTTCCATATTTTGATCCTTCTAGACCGTCTGCGATTGGACCGTTTCTAAAATCCTCAGGATTAAAGATTGCCCAATCCGTTCCAGGAAGGGGGATTCCCAAACAATCCAAGGGACTCTTATCGATTAAATTTCCTACGCTTACAATTGGACTTGCTTCACCGAGACCATAACTCTGAACTAAAGTTCCACCTAATTGTCTTTCAAATAATTCCTTAATTGAAGATTCTAATGGATTTGCAGCCGAAATACAATATTTCATTTGATTCCAAACATTAGGAAAATCGTCTAAAACAGGAGAATCTACAATTCGCTTGAAGAAAACTTCTGGACCTACAAAAACAAAACCGTTAGGTGAATAAATATCGTCAATCTCTGCTAATAATTCACCCGTTTCAGGGGGTGTTGGAAAGAGCATCATCCACCCACCTAACGCAATACATGTATTCATTACACCCGTCATCCCAAATGGATGAAATAATGGAATTGCTCCAATAAAACCTGTTCCAGGATCTTCCCCTCCAAGCCAATGCATTAATTGAATGGCGTTTGTTACCAAGTTATAGTGTGTTAAAGCTATCACCTTAGGGGGACCCATAGTTCCTCCTGTTAATGTGTATACCGCAGTTTCTTTTCTTGGGTCTATATCGACATCGGGAAGGTATTCCTCCGCTTTTAGGAGGTCCAAGAGATGGATGGAACGAGGAAAATCCACGTCAACTTTCGGTATTTTTCCATATTGCTTTTTTACTTTTCTTTTTTTACGGAGTAAATCTCCTATATTTGAATGAATTAGCAATTCGACATCGGTTTTATAAATCACCGGTCTAACTGTGTCTTCCCATAAAGCGTCAATAGTTATAATCGTAGTAGGATTGGTTACCTTGAGATGATGTAAAATTTCATTTTGACGCATTGTTGGATTAATGGCTGTTACGATTATTCCAACTTTTATACAAGCAAAATAGCTGATAACAAATTGCGGGCAGTTGGGCATGAGTAGCGCAATAACATCGCCTGGTTGCAATCCAAGGTGGAAAAAAGCTGTTGCTAAAACGTTAATGTAATCTCCCGCCTCGTCGTACGTCATCTGAGACTGTAAGAACCACATGAATATCTCGTTAGGATATTTCTGTCTCTGGATTTCAAAAAAATCTCCCACACTCATCTCTCTATATTGAATATTGCGAGGACAATTCTTTGGCCAATACTTAAACCACGCTTTCTCTTCATTTACTTGCCATTCCATGTTTCACACGTGTTAAATTTTTTATCTTGAATATTTATATTATTGGTTTAAAGCTTTATAAATATTATAAGTAAGAGATATTAAAATTTCGTATAGTAGTAAGTAGAGATTTCTGGGTTTTCAACGTCATGTTTTAATGTATAGTCAAGTCTTAACGATGTAAAAAATTTCTGAGTCAAGGGATACTTGTGCGATATTATTGTTGCTCCTGTTCTTGCCGTATGAAATACGTGTTGTAAAAATTCGTGCATTGTAGGGAGGGAAAAGATGTAGATGTAATCATATCTCACTAAGCTATATTGGAAAAAATCGCCTGAAACTATTTGAATTTGCTTTATATCCTTTTTATCACTTGAATTCTTACTTTTCACTGATTTTACATTGCTTTTAGCTTCTTTCACGAGATTTTCGTTAATTTCAATCCCGACTGATTTGATTCCATAAGTTAGAGCGGAGTAAATTATAACCCGCCCATTTCCAGAACCCAAATCTATTAATTTCTGCTTTGATCTTCTTTTTAATCCAAAATTGAGTTCTAATATTCGAAAAATATCGTTTAAAAAATCCTGATTTGTTTCTAAGAAGGGCAACTTTAGCTGTGAATGAATATCATACTTTTTAATCTTCTTGCTCATCATAGAATACCTAGAAATGAAGCATAAAAAATGTAATTATATTCATAAATAATACTGATAAGAATATGAAAAGTGACTTTTAATTCACTAATTTCATGAGTATTAATCATAATATTCAACGACTTCACCTATTTTAAACTAAGGTTTGATATGATAATGTTTTTTATATTATAATAACAATCCCTTAATAATTCATAAAGGAGATTCCGAGTTTCGCAATAGGAATCATTATGGTGAAAAAATGAAAGAAATATTAGTTACTGGAGGTACAGGCTTTTTAGGGAGCCCCCTTGTTAAAAAATTGAGTGAAGCTGGGCATCATCTAAAACTTCTTGTAAGAGAAACTAGCGATACATCCTGTTTTGAAGGATTAGATAACGTTGAATATGTCATAGGAGACGTTACAGATATGGATAGTCTTTATAAGGCCGTAGAAAACATTGATGTATTATGTCACTTAGCTGCGTACACCCGAAATTGGTCGAGGGATAAAAAAATATGGGAAAAAGTAAATGTCATTGGTACAGAGAATATCGCGAAAATAGCCTTAGAGAAAAAAATAAGGCTGGTTTACGCAAGTTCCTTCATGGGTCTTGGAGTTACTCCTAAAAATTGTGCGGAACCAGTAGATGAAACTCACGATAATGACGAGGTCTTCACTCTTGACTATGGAAAAAGTAAATACAAAGCTAAAAAAATCGTCGAGCAATACATAGAAAAAGGACTTAATGCATGCATGGTTTACCCAACAATTTTGTATGGTCCAGGAGATTTCAATGTTTTTGGACAAATCTTACACGATATTGTTGCAGGAAGTATCATGGCGATATGTCCTGGAAAAGGAGATTCTGTTGCTAATTTTGTATATGTCAACGATGTTGCAGATGGAATAGTGACTATAATAGAAAACGGGGATTTAAATAACGAACACTTTATTCTCGGTGGTGAAAATATTGTATTTAACGATTGGCTTAATTTAATTGCCGAAATAGCAGGTACGAGAAAGCCCAGACACATCCCTATGAGTGTTGGGCTATCTTATGGAAGGATGTGCTCAATGGCAGCAAAAATAACTAAGAGGAAGCCATTATATACACGTGGTATTATTAAGAATATCAAATATAATAGAGAATATTCGTCGGAAAAAGCAGTAAAACAGATTAATTATAAAATTACTCCATTAAAAGAAGCCATGCAAACGACTGTCGAATGGTACATGGACTATGTAGAAGCAAATAAAAAGAAAAAGAAAAAAGCAACAAAAAAAGAGAAACAAGCAAAGGTAGAAAAAAGTGATAAACAAATGAAGGAGGTTATCGCATGAATATATCAAGTGAAATATCAAGAGGAAATACATTTAAAACAGATATTGCTAAAAGGTATACGGCCTTCCTCTCACAATATCCCGAGATTTTTTCAGATTTGATTAAAGGATCGGACTTTGATTTTGCTATTTACGACACCCTAGATGCTTATGACGATAAAAATCCCATCGATTCGTTTAATGTCCTGCGAAATGGACATGGTATCGACATTATTCCTGGAAAGGCGTACGATCCAGATTTAGAATTGGCTCTCTCCACTAAAGCTGTTGAGAAATTAATCCAAACTAACACAAAAGAAGAATATGCACAACTTCTTGGCTCTTTTTACAACGAACCAGACGAGGATGATGGATGGATTGATTTTATATTGTACAAGAGAACCCAAACCATAATCGATATGGGTTATGGAAAGTTTGCGAAGACCGCGGGTATTCTAGAGGATGAAGACGCGGTTTATAGCATGTAATTTTTTTTCAATTTTATTTTAAATCCTCATTAAAACATAAAGGTGAATTATAAACATGTCAAAAGTAAAAGAATTGCAAATTAAAAATAAATATACTGGCGAGCTCATAGACACCATACCAGCAGACACGCCAGAGACGCTTCGAGAAAAAATAAAAAAAGTAGCTCAAAACGAACATCTTATAAAAAAAATGGACTTCTTTGAACGAGCTCAACTTCTTGCAAAAGTTGCGAGCAAATTGCGATTTAATAAAAATAAGTTAAAAGAATTGATTGTCGCAGAAGGAGGCCTTCCAATCAAATATAGCGAATGGGAACTATCCATCGTAACTAATGGTTTTAAATTCTGCGATTGGTATTATCCTATGGTTGAAGAAAAGCCCTTAACGAGCATAGAGGGGGAGCAACTGGCAAGCATAAGGTATATTCCACAAGGTATAGCAGCATGTATTTCTCCCCGTAATACTCCAATAAGCCTACCTCTCTATCAATTGGGAGCTAACTATTTAGTTGGTAACGGAGCGATAGTGAAACCGTCCACGGCTTGTCCATTAACGATGCTAAAAGCTTATTCCTTGATGGAAGATATGAATTTACCCGGTCTCGATGCCTTGGATATAGTTATTGCTCCAGGAGAATGGGCGGTTGATGAATTTCTCAAGTCTCGAATCATTAAAACAATAATGACGATTACATCGTCTCATACGGCCAAAGACATAATAGTTAATTACGCAAAAATTCTGAGAAAGACTGCCGATAAATCCATGGGTGTAACAATGTATACTCAGCCATTCAAGAATTTCTTTTTTGAATGTGCGGGAAACGATGCAGGTATAGTCATGCCTGATGTTAACTTAGAACAAGTCGCTAAATGGAATTGCATGGCAAGTTATACGAACTCTGGTCAACAATGCTTCTCGATGAAACGGATCATTGTTCATAAAGACATATATGACGAGTACGTGGAGCTCTTGATAAAAGAAATGGATAATTTGAAATACGGGGATCCTACGGATCCAGATGTTGATATTGGACCCTTAGGAAGTAGACGGATATTAATGATGATGGAAGTAATGGTGGAAGATGCTAAGAAGTATGATGTAAAAATCTTTACAGGAGCAGAGAAGGTTGACACGGGAGAGGATTACGGACTATTTTACAAGCCAACTTTAATAGAAATTAAACCAGAATTGTGTGAAGACTTGGTTAAGGCTCCCTTCTTGTGGCGTGAGGAGGCATTTGGCCCCGTTCGTTCAATAACTAAAGCAAATGACCTTCAAGATGCGATAAGATTAGCCAACGCTAGCAATTACGGAATGCGTGCTGTTGTTTACACCTCGAATCTGGAAAATATTGAAATCTTCAAGAATGAATTAAATGCTGCAAACATTTATGTGAATGCACGACCAATGCTTGTTGATATCACGGTTTCTCTAGGCGGAATTAAGGATTCTGCGTATCCTCCTGGATGTAAATATTATCCTCAAGAACTTGTATACGGAAAATATATATACGACGGAACTCCAGTAAACTTAGATAAAGTCAAACCATAAAAAATAGGAATTTCTCGCGATCAGTCATGGAATCTAAGGAACTATATTCTAGGTTAGAAAAATATTTT
>JAEORV010000124.1 GCA_016840695.1 Promethearchaeota archaeon | reverse complement strand
AACTTTCGCTAAACTCGTAGTTACTTCTCAAACAAGTCTTCAAGACGTGCAATGGATTAGCAAGGCTCTTTCAAAAATTCAATATCCAAATGGGGATATTGTTGGATTAGCGATTCAACCCGTAACTCTTGAAAAAAAAGATTTAGCAGAGAAATTTTTAATTTCCACGAGACACTTGAATGATATTTTTTACGCTGCTGCCGAATTTTTATGTCCGGAAAGCTTGACTCTCTCCATTCAGGCACACAAGTATCTCAAGCTTCTATAATTTACAAGTGATAAACATGACCTTTATCGTAAAATATAACAGCAATGAATGGCTTTTTATATCAAGAGTCATGAAAACATCTTTGAAGATACCAAAAAGCGAGTTGTTGAAATATGGGTTTTAAAGTCATCGTGAACGAATCTAAGGTAAAATTTAGCGCAAGCCATTTCCTAAAGGAGCATTTCAAATGTTCGAGACTTCACGGACATAATTACTACGTTTCTGTTGAGATAAGCGATAAGCTTGACGATAATTACTTCGTGGTAGACTTCATGGAGCTTAACGATAAATTAAAAGAAATTATTGAACCAATGGATCATTACGTCTTGATTCCTACGGAAGCAAAGGATATTAAATTAATTAAGACTCAAGACTCCGTAGAAGTTTCCACTCCAACCAAAAAATACGTTTTTCCTCTTGAAGACGTGTGTTTTCTTCCTTTACCCGCTACAACAAGCGAGTTATTAGCTAAATACATACACGATAAGCTAAAAGAACTCTATAAGGGGAAGAAAATCGTCGTGAAGGTGGGTGAAAGCAAGAGTTCAATGGCATCCTATGAAGAGTAACATTCCATTTCTCTCTCTTGATTAATCTCTCTAGAATGCAAAAAAAAAATGAAAAAAAAATGTTTAATGTGTTCTAATCTTTCTCTTCACGACTATTGTAACACATAGCGCTCCCAAAATCCCGAACACTAGGAACATCGACCCATAAGGAATGTTCCCCCCTTCAGGAAATAATGACGATGATGCATATTCAAAAATATGAGATGATAAAGTTTTAGCGTAATACCATTTGGTTACAATACCATAAGAATTTACTTCAATATACTCATAGCCCGCAACCGACGATATATTTAAGACGTTTCCATTAACGTTAGAGCTTGGAGCACCCCATTCTAGAATTGCCCATCCTAAAGCAGTTAAAGTAAGGTTTGGAGGGATCATTAAAAACATGTATTGTGTATAAGAATAGGATATCGAGAAATTTCCCGAAGTGAAATTGTATACAAACATTTCTTTAGACGAATATTTAACGCTCCACGTTCCTGAAGTGCTGTTGTAATGGTCGATTGAAGTGTTTATGCCGGGCAATCCACTATATTGACCTATACCGAGAAACGTCACTTTGTATAAATCGCCTACTTCAAATTTCGAAGATGCCGTAGCATTTGTAACCTTCCAAGTTATGTGATCTCCTTCTGATGCTTCAAGTGATTGACCTTTAAAGGTCAGGTTACATGAAACACTTTAGCCAAAAAGTGGAGTAATTATCATCATGCTCATTAATAGTATCCCAAATTTTTTCGTTTTGTTCATTATAAAATCACATCTGCTTGTTCAAATGATGAGGATAAAATTCCTATATCTATTATTTTGTCTACTTTATATATAAATATCGTGTGACGAAAATGTTAATAGCAGAGATGTTATTTTATTTTATACTCCAAGGGATCTTTTAATCCTGCTTCCTTGAAACCATTTAACCGTAGCTCACACGCGAAGCATTCGCCGCACGCAGGACGGTCTCCTTTATAGCATGTATGTGTATATTTATAAAGTTCGAATCCCCCCATTTCTTTCATTAACTTGATGGTATCTGCTTTAGACTTCCACATCAAGGGAGTGTGAATCTCTACTTCGTAATCCAATCCTAATTGTAATGTCTCTTGAAGAGATTTCATCGTGGCATCCCGGCAATCGGGATATCCTGAGTAATCCGTTTCGCACACGCCTGCTACTAAATGATTTATCTTCTTTTGATAGGCAATGGCCGCAGCAATCGTCAAAAACAAGATGTTTCTTCCAGGAACAAATGTAGTTGGAAGGTTGGTTTCGTCGTCGTGCTTGATTTCCGTTTCTTGGATCATTGCAGTTTCCAAGATATCAGAAAGAAATGATATGTCTACTACTATGTGATCAATGTGAATCTCCTCCTCCAACCAATCAATATTCACGTTCTTTCTTGAATTTATCAGTTCAATGATTTTTTTAGCGCATTCTATCTCAACTTGATGCCTTTGCTTGTAATTGAATGTTATTGCGGAGATCGTTCCGAATTTCTTCAATGCCCAAATCAAACACGTGGTAGAATCTTGCCCGCCGCTAAACACGACAAGGGCGGGAGCAGTAGTCTTTTTCATCTTGAAAATATTTAGTTATCCGTAAAAATATGTATTAACAAAATTATAGCAGCATTCTTAGAAAAAAATTATGCTTTTTAATCAATTTGTATAAAAAACCTATGTAAAATAAGTAAATGCATTATAATTTTCAAAAATAATTGTTCGTGTTATCGCAACACACAAGCATGTATATAACAACCATTTTTAAATATCTGAAATAAATTTAACATAGACGGAAGGAGCCCCTTCAATCCGAAAAAACATTGGATTTCGCCCTCTATTAAACTCAAACAGGAGTTTAATTTTCTCTTTACCTTTTCATTTTTGTTCGGATTCGAGGGCCTTTCGACTTTTTACTTTTTCATCGAGGGCTTTTAAACATTAAAAATAAAACATACCGTTTTTTATTATCACTTATGATTGCGAGATGCAAGGAATGCGGAATGATAAGGTCAAGTAAAGATTTAGTATTGATAGAAGAAGGGAAGATGTACCTGTGCTTTTCTTGCTGGAACAAGCGCATCAAAGAAGAAAAATTAAAGTAACGAATTTATCTTAAAGATTCATGCAATGAATTCACCTCGAGGAATTGCCACGTTCTAAAGGTAGTAATCTAATCGTAAGAAAGCAAGAAAGTGTATTTTGTCAGATCAAATTTATTAATTTTCATGTCTTTCTCAGCTTTTTGTTTATCGGTTAACGGAACCTTAACTACTATTTTGTATTCATCTAAGTAAATGTTATCGTAAAAGATACTCTTGTTTTTATCAAAATCGAGAAACTTGCTAATAGCTAGCTCGCCATTCTCTATTGTTGGAATTAACGTCATTAATAATCTAATATACTCTTTTAAGATTGTAATTTATTTTTACGCTTATAAATATATTGCTACTGAGATATAAAACATCCACGAAATATTCCTATATTTTATAAACACGAAGTTGCTGATACAATGGTAATATCTTAGCCTCAGTTCTATCATAATAACTGGGATATTTAAATGTGTCGACTCTTTTTTTACTTAAACGATTTTTTAAATAAAAACACGCTCTTTGAAGACTATTTATTTAGATAAAGGCATTGAATAATGTCGGGAATATCCAAAGTGATATTACTGGGTTAACATGTCTTGGTCCTACTTGATTGTTCCCTACTCGAAATTATATTAATAACAAAAGACAATATAAGAATATAAGCAAATTTGGAACAATTAAATAACAAGTAGGAATACAAAGCATGAGCGGATATTTTGGTAAAATATTATGGGTCGATCTATCAAGCGACTCGTTCGAAGATGTAAAACTTCCAGAAAAAACGTATCGGCAATTTATTGGAGGATATGGATTAGGTTGCAGGGTACTCTACGATTTAATGAAACCTAAAGTCGATCCTTTGAGTGCTGACTCGATTTTTGGATTTTTCCCCGGATTATTAACAGGTACGGTTGCTCCTCTTACAGGAAGATACATGCTATGCGGTAAATCGCCTTTAACTGGTACTTGGGGAGATGCAAACGGAGGAGGTACTTTCGGTCCGGCAATAAAGAATTGTGGATACGATGGGATAATAATCATGGGTATTGCTGAAAGTCCGAAATACATCTCTATAATTGACGGTGAAAAAGAGATCGTCGATGCATCTGAAATTTGGGGCTTGGACATTATAGAAACGGAAGATAAAATGAAAAAAAAGCACGGTAAAACCGTAAAAACTGCTGCGATTGGTAAATCGGGAGAAAAATTATCGCTAATTTCAGGGATCGCTCACGATAGAGGAAGAATCGCTGCTCGTTCCGGTTTTGGTGCAGTAATGGGCTCTAAAAACTTAAAAGCACTCGTTTTAAAAGGAAGCGAGAAGATGCCCATACACGATAAGGATAAGTTTCTCCAATTGGTAAAGAAATACAACAAGAAGGGAAGCGAGAAAGACCCGGGCGCCTCAACAACATCAATCTTGAAAGCTATTACAAAAATCGGAAACATAATGCGAATGACGGGAATGTCAATGGAAGTTGCTCCATCCTTACTCGTAAGGAAGATATTTCATAATTTAGGTACCAGTGTATTTAATACAATTAGCACTGAGATCGGCGATTCTCCCATACGAAATTGGAACGGTATTGGTCATGTTGATTTTCCACCTGAAAAATCAAAAGAGATTTCCTCGCTCGAGATTAATAAATATAAAGTCAAGGATTACGGTTGTTACAGCTGTCCGATTCAATGTGGTGCAGTACTTTCTATTCCTGAAATAGGATTGGAAGAAACTCATCTCCCCGAGTATGAAACTTGTTGCACATTTGGTGCTTTATTGCTTAATAACGATTTAATGTCGATTTTTAAAATCAACGAAATGTGTAATAGAGCCGCAATTGACACGATCTCCACGGGAGCAACAGTTGCCTTTGCAATCGAATGTTTTGAGCATGGAATTTTAACTACAAAAGATACGGACGGTTTAATGATAACATGGGGCAATTCTAAATCTATCATAGAGTTAGTAAAGAAAATAATAAATCGAGAAGGAATTGGGAATATCTTGGCTGATGGAAGTAAGATCGCAGCAGAAAGAATTGGTATGGGAAGCGAACAATATGTGATGACCTCCTTAGGGCAAGAACTTCCAATGCACGATCCAAAGTATGCGCCCTCCTTGGCTTTTTCTTATGCGTTCGACCCAAAACCCGGGACTCATTCCGCTGCGAGCATTGATTTCGAATATTTCTCAGCGCTGGAAAAATTTCAAAAAGGCTTTAAGTATCCTAAAAATTATAAGAAATATAACGAGCAAAGGCAAAAAGCTCAAAAAATGTTAACTGGATATCATCAAACGTTTAATAGCGCTGGGATGTGTATTTTTTCGTATAGGTTTGGTCGATATCCCTTTTTAGAATTGATAAATTCACTTACAGGTTGGGACATGACGCTTGAGGAATGCATAAATACTGGCGTGAGGATCCAAACATTAAGACAAGCATTTACTTTACGCGAAGGCGTTGAAAACAGTAAAAATCGATTGCCAGGAAGGATTGTTGGGGATCCTCCGTTTGAAAAAGGACCGCACAAAGATGTATCTATAGATTATGTGGATTTTTATCGCGGATATTGCTACGAGATGGGGTGGACGGTAGATGGATATCCATTTGAAGATACCCTGCAAGAACTTGATTTAGAATTTGTCAAGAAGGATTTAGAATCCGTCAATATATAACCATTTCATCCTTATTCATTTTATTTTTGTTAAAAGTATCATGAAGACCGTTAATTCATTTAGAACTATCTCGCCTTACTATTAAGATATGATTATAAAGAATGGGGTATATACAAAAATATTATTGAAATATAACAATTGGTTTAAAAAGAATAATGACAAATGGAATTTTTGGAAAAATTTTATGGGT
>JAEORV010000123.1 GCA_016840695.1 Promethearchaeota archaeon | reverse complement strand
CTCTCCTATTAGCCTTTGATTATTTCTTGCGAATTCAATCACTTCGTCATCCACCATCTGAGCAAACTCTAAAGTATCTTCATCTCTATGTTTTTCAAGTCTTTTTATTAAATCTTGATGTTTCTTGAGTAAAAATCCATCAATTCCTAATTCTGTGAGTTTCCTTTTATCTCCATTAATATCATCAGGGGGTCGACCGTGGAGGCAAGGTGAAAGCAGTGCAATCGTGTTTTCTTCTCCAAGCTTATCTTCCACTCTTTTCATGATGTTTTTTGTAAATTTCGGCTTCTTTTCTGGATGACTTCCTAAAGGGGGAATGTCTAAATCCCTAAAAATTTCATCCCTAACTTGCTCGCCATAAATTTCAGCTATTCTTGAAAACAATGTATCCATTGCATTGTAAGATTCAGCGATATCAATAGTCTCAGTAATGAAATCATTCTTCTTGGAATAATTCGCATAATTCAAGATAGCTCTTAAAAAATCAAGAACAGAATCATGATTTGTAGATACTAAGTATTCAGTATATTCGACTATTTTTTTTGGATTAACTGAGTCAAGAGTAAGGTTTTCTTTCTCGAGATAACTCTCATAGTCTCTCAACTTTGAGAGAAAGATTTTTATTGTATCAGTATCAATTTTATTTTCTAATAAAAATATTCGAAAATCTTCTTCATTCATTCTAATACTTGCTCTAAAGCTTTTAACAATCTTTCTACATTTTTTTCATTACTATAACGAGCATATCAAAGAGGATCTGGTTTAGGTTTTAAGAGAACATTATTTTGGATTAAATAATCCTGCAATTGTTTTACATCTACTTCACGAGGAGTAATATTTTCAAGAACAGAGACTGCAGCAGCAGAGCCTGCAGCTTGGCCTGTGATAAGACAACAAACTGTGTTCCTAGTTGCTGCGAACGCAATATTATCTGGCGACATTGTCCTGCCTGCAATGAGTAAATTCTCCGCATTAATTGGAATTAATGCGCGATAGGGGATCCCGAATGCTCCTGAGTCTTTAACTTTCATATTTCCTAAATCTATAAATGAAAAACATCCGATTTGATCTTCAAATTCTTTTCCGTTAATACAATCTTCTTTAGTTAATTCGTACTTACAGTGAATAGATCTTGCTCTTCTTTGTCCGATATAAGGTGAAGCTCCAGCGGCATAACATTCTTGACATCCATCAATTTTTGCTCGGAACGCACTAACAACTTCTAACATCTTCTCACGTATAAAAATCTCACCCTTGGATAATGCTTCAGCATCTAAACCATCATTTGGCCCAAAATTTAGACAATTACAGTATGTAAGCTCATTTGGTCGGAGAGATGAAGCATAAAAATAATACAATCCACGAGTCCTTAGTTTACGTATATTAAATCCAATTCTTACCAAATCTAATTCATCATTTCCAGGTTTAATTGCATGACCTAACATGGATATCAAATTTTTTTTTTCTAAATCTCTCTCCATTTTAGAAAGGTCCACATTACATAAACGAAATGTAAATCCTGCGGGATACGCGCCATTTTCATTAGCTTCAAAATGTTTAAAAGGAACTTTAGCAAAAGCAGAAAGATCGCCATCCCCTGTACAATCTATAAAGATCTTTGCATTAATGAGGCAATATCCGGACTTATTCCATACTAATACATTATTTAAAACTCCACTTTTAGAATTTACATTAATTAAAGTAGTATGGAATAATATTTCAACTCCATTTTCGATTAACATCTCATTTAGAACAACTTTAGTTATTTCTGGTTCAACTGGAGTTACCATGCTAATATAAGCGCCACCTTTCTCCAAATGGACATGACCTAGCGCTCCTCCTTTTTCAAAAATTTTATCAACCAATTCCTGCGCTATTCCTGCTGCAACTCGAATTCGTTGTGCTCCTGGTGTTGCATCAAAGATATTAAAGAAATTATGTAAAGCTGTAGCACCAATTACTCCCAAACCCCCCAAATATCCTTCCTTTTCAATTAGTATTACTTTAACACCATATCTTGCAGCGGAGATTGCTGCCGCAAAACCTGCTAATCCCCCTCCTGCAACTACTATATCGTAATCCTCATATGTTTTTGAAATATCAACCGTTATATTCATAAATCTTCCCTTTGTATGTCATATTTCCATTTTTTTATCTTAAATTTATTATAAACAATTACATATTAAATTAATCAATGGTATCTAACTCTGCTTGTCGTTTGCCAAGCAAAAAACCACCAATAATTACAAGAATTGATCCTATGATTACAAATGAAATTGAAATACCAGAGGCTATTTTTAGAAAAACAAAAAAATAAATAAATACAGTACTAACCTGTTTAGGAACTTCTTGTGTTGGTTGAACTTGACTTGCCTGAGCATATTTATACGCTTCCTGTGTTTGTTTAATCCCTAAATAATTATTTAAAATAATTATAATTAATGCCAAACATAACATTATAATATCTAATAATAATGCTGAGCCTCTTGTTATTGAATTAATTGATACTAATAAACAGAATGTCCAGACATTTGCTAGTATAAATTGGTATCCTGCAGCAATAGATAATATAATCCCTTTATGTTTAATATCTTTTTTAGATAAAATTGTATTAAAAATCCACAAAACCAATATAACTATAGAAAAGATAATGATTCTGATCATTAGAAATAAATCAATCGTTCCAATCTCATCAGAAGAAATTTCTAATTCACTTAAACCTAGTATTAAAACTGCAATAACAATAAGAATTATAGCGAAGAATTCTATGGGTTTTAATCTTTCTCCAATTAATTTTACGGATCCAATAGCTAATACGATCAATCCAGATGCGAATAATCCTGGGATTAACGCAGGACCAATACTATTTTGTGCTAATAACATAAACACGGCGCTTATAACATAACACATGATAGTACCAATTACCCAGGAAGGAGATTTTACGAGAGTTCGCATAAATTTCTCGTCTCTATTTTCTTTGGGAATCTTATTAACTGCATTTTTTTGAAGAATATTGCCCGATGAAGCTATAATTCCAGCTAAAATCGCAAATACTACTCCTAAAATGTAATCATCAACCAATTTAATCCCATTTTTTATTGATTTATTTTAAATTAATAGTGCTTTCTATAGCTTCCAAGAATCTATCAACATTCTCACTTCTAGCAGTATATCCCATTAATCCTATCCTCCAAATTTTTCCAGCAAGTGGTCCTAAACCCCCTCCAATTTCAATACTAAATTTATTCAAGAGGGTTTGACGGACTTTTAAATCGTCAACGCCTTCAGGAATTGAAACAGCATTGAGCATTGGAAGGCGATATGGCTCTTCAACATACATGTTCAAACCTAATCCTTCCAAACCGTCTTTCAACTTAAGATGATTTTCCTTGTGACGCTTGAATACATTTTCTATACCTTCTTCAAAAATTAGACGGAGTGCTTGGTATAATCCGTAAAGCATGTTAATTGGAGCAGTATGATGGTACACGCGTTTTCTATCGCTTTGCCAATATTGGGCGATGAGACTCATATCTAGATACCAATTGGGCACTTTTTTTTTTCGATTAGTGATTACGGAAAATGCCTTGTCGGAAAACGAAACAGGAGATAGCCCAGGAGGACACGAGAGGCATTTTTGGGTACCGCTATAAACTGCATCTATACCCCACTCATCTACTTTAACTTCAATTCCACCAAGACTAGTAACCGTATCTACTAAGAATAGCGAATCAGTTCCTTTTAGAATTTCTGAGAGCTTATCGATAGGATTGCTAACACCCGTAGAGGTTTCAGCGTGAACACCAGCAACAATTTTATAGGATTTTTCTTCAAGCTTCTCTTTTACTTTATCAACATTTATTGGCGTACCCCATTCAAATTCCATACTGTCAACTTGACCTCCGAGTCTTGTTGCCACATCTACCATTCGCACTCCAAAGACACCGTTTATCAAGACTAAAAGGGAGTCTCCTGGTTCCACGAGGTTGACAAAGCATGTTTCCATCCCAGCAGAACCTGTTCCCGATATTGGTAATGTCAATTTATTGTTCGTGTTCATAATTTTTTGTAATAATACTTGAATCTCATCCATTATTTTAATGAAATATGGATCAAGATGTCCCAGAGTTTTACGACTTAGAGCTTTATATACTTCTGGTGACACGCAACTTGGTCCAGGACCCATCAATAAGATTTCTTTGATATCTTCCAATAGATTTTTCAATTTGACCATTCCTTTTTCAGTTCGATATTGCTTAAAGAAGTATTATAATTATTTCTTAATACATGCTTCTTTTTTATAGTTTCTATTGTAAGAAAATTACTAAACTTTTTTTTATTGCAAGTCATAAAATATTTTATGAGTAAACAAGGAAGAAAAAAGATAAATATTTCGAAGAAAACGATAATATCAACAATAACTATCCCAGAATGCTCGCTTCCCGTGGTTGAAGAAGCCGATATAGTGGTTATAGGCGGAGGTACTTCTGGATTTATTGCCTCGATCGCTGCAGCACGTACGGGAGCGCACACGATACTCGTTGAAAGGTGGGGTTACGTCGGAGGAGCTTTCACTAGCACGTATTGCACGGAACCAGGGCATTTTGGTGATTCTAACGGAAATCAGATCATCAATGGCATTGGATGGGAGTTAATGGAGCAATTGGAGCAAGCAGGAGCTGCAATTATAGACCGAGATGCCTGGAAAGTGCAAATCTTTCCTGAAACCGTAAAGGCGATTGCTCTTGAAATGGTTATAAATGCAGGAGTAAAATTATATCTCCACTGTTGGGCAAGCGATTTAATAATTGAAAACGGAGTCATCCAAGGACTTATTGTTCAAAGCAAATCTGGTAGGGAAGTAATTAGAGGAAAAGTATTTGTGGATGCAACTAGCGATGCAGACATTGCATTTCTTGCTGGTACTCCAATAGAACAATTGGATTCGGATAAAACTTGGCAAACTTCTGTTGATCTCTCGGTTTGTAATGTTGATCCCGTTAAATTACTTAAATGGGCCGACGAGCACGATGATGAAATATTAGTTGGCGAAATCCCAGAACTTAGAGATGAATACTCAGGAATTCATCCCATGTTCAATTGCGTCATTCCAGGAGAGGATACTGAATTAATTCCTGGTAAATCAGGACTGATTCATAAGGGTCCAATGCCAACAGTAAAACTTTTAATTCATCGAAGCATTAGTCGAGTACAGGGATCAGTAGAAATTGATGGAACGGATGTGAGAAATATAACATATGCTGAGATAGAGGGGCGTAGTAGGGCAATGGAGCATTTAGCTTATCTGAAGGAGAATGTACCTGGGTATGAAGATGCAATCATCATAGGAGCATCATATCTTGGTGTCAGAGAGACGCGCAGGATTTCAGGAGATTATATGATTAAACTTAACGATGTACTAAACAACGCACGGTTTTCTGATGTTATAGCTCTAAATTGTCGTGGTTTAGATCGGCATTTGAAAGGAGAAATATTTGAAATCACATACCTAAAAGGGAATCACGACATTCCGTATAGAGCACTCATTCCACAAAAAGTCGAGAATCTTTTAGTAGCGGGAAGGTGCATTTCATGCGACCATGACGCTCATGCTTCAGTCAGGGGTGCTGCAACCTGCTTGGCAACCGGACATGCAGCAGGAACTGCGGCCGCTTTAGCTTCAAAAGGAAGTGGTAAGGTTAGAGAAATAGATATTAAAGATCTTCAACAAACTCTAAGAGAGCAAAACGCGATATTAGAGACTAATAATTAATTCATGACCAAAAAAAAAAACCTTTCTTGAAAAACTATAACTTTTTTAAATTAAATTGGATGAACTAATAAT
>JAEORV010000122.1 GCA_016840695.1 Promethearchaeota archaeon | reverse complement strand
GAAAGAAGCTGTCAATTTGAATTACGAGTTCTTTTTGAGAATCGGAATGGTTAATCCAAGCTTTTTAATTAATGATATAGATCAGTTAATAACGATCTTCAAAATGGATAAGGTATATCAATTTTTACATGTTCCAATTCAGTCTGCCAGCACGGAAATCCTTAAAAAAATGCAAAGAACATACACGATTCCTGACATCATTGATCAGCTAGAAGAAATTAGAGAAGAATTTCCCTATCTTACGATTTCAACTGATATTATTTGTGGATTTCCTGGGGAGACAGAATACGATTTTCATCGAACAGTCAATTTTATAAAATGGTTAAAGCCAGAAATCATAAATATTTCAAAATTCACTCCAAGACCTAACACTAAAGCAAAAGAAATGAAACAGTTAGATAGTAGGATTATTAAAGACCGATCAAATAGATTATCGAAAGTGTTTAGGAATAGCTTAAGTACTCTTAATAAAAAATGGGAAGGATGGGAGGGAAAAGTCTTAACATTGCACGAAGGTTCAGAAGTTCATCAAGGCTTTGGAAGAAATTTTGCATATAAAAATATCTATTTTAATAACTATAATAAAAAATTTGGAGAATTCATCAATGTGAAAGTTGTTAAGGTTGATGGATTTAACCTATTTGCTGAGATAATATAAAAAATAGAAAAGTAGTGTTGGTTTTAACCCGTGCGAGGGTCAGTCAGGTCCAATCTCGTGTTTGTTTATTGGACATTCATCCTAAGCCAACATTTAATTTACGAGAATATATCTCGTCGCCTTTCTCATCAACAACCGTGATGTGAGCGGCGCACGATAGTCAACAATCAAAACAACGGACTATCATTTCTAAGACATTTACTACTCCTTCAGGTACATCACTCATTTTTTAATCACCACTATTTTAGTAATTCTAAAATTTTACGCAAGATTATGCTTTTCCAGCAAATCCTTTGGTCTAGTACGATGGAACTTGATTCCCATATCGTCAGGTTTCATTCCGAATGCTAAAGCTAACAATTCTGTGACGTATAAAACTGGTAAACCATAACTATTTCCTGTTTGCTTTTCTGCTTTTTTCTGGTTTGTGTCAAATTGTTGAAAGCAGGCAGGACAGTTCACAATGATAGCTTCTGCCCCAGCGTTCATTGCACTTGATAGTTTATTTGCAAGGATTTGCATTGCTGGTTCCTCTTCAGTATTTCCTACTCCTGCGCCACAGCATAGCACTTCCTCATCATAATCAACGGGAGTTGCTCCAGTAGCAGCAACTATTTCTCTTAATTTCACTGGTTTTAATGGATCGTCAGTTTGCACGATTTCTGAGGGTCTATTATAATGACAACCTGTATGACAAGCCACCTTGAGACCTGATAAATCGTTCTTAATAGATTCTTTAATTTTCTCTTCGCCAACCTCGTGTAAAACTTCTACAAAATGCTTTACATTAATTGTACCTTTAAACTCCTTTCCAACTTCGCCAAGAATTTTGTTGATTTTTTCTCTCTCATGCTCGTCGTGGCTTAATTCTTTATTTACGAGTTTAAGCGTTTGAAAACATCCATTGCATAGCGAAATGATGTCTTTTTCCTCAGCTTCTGCAATAGTAAGATTTCGTGCGCCCATGGCTAACCAACTCGTATGATCAACCGAATTGAATCCAACTGGATCAGGACAGCATGCAAACGGGCCTTCAGATGTTTTTATTCCGAGCTTATCAAAGACCATTCTCGCCGATGCTTCTAAAAAAGGAATTCTGTTTCCGATAGTACACCCTTGGAACATCTTATACTCTGTCATTTTCATTCCTCCATTATTTATTTAAAATTTTGTTTAATTTTGTTACATTTAATATTTTCTGAACCTCACTTACATCTGGTTCTTCAACTTTAGGAAGACCTAATTGTTCTCTACGTCTTTCAATTGCAGGTTGGGATGGAATTGCCTTTCCTGCATCGTATATTGTTGATGCTTGGGTCGTATAATAATCAGGGCCTTCTCCAGCAGCAATGCTCATGTTCTTTAGTACCGTAAAAATCTCTGTTAGTTCAATTTTTTGCGGGCATATCTCGTCGCAAGTGTCGCAGACTGTACAGCCCCAGATACCAAAATTATCTTTTTGTCCCATAAACAAATTAATTCCTAAGAATGAAGCCATTATGTTCCCTCTTGGATTATATCTATCAGGAGCAATTTGACTAACAGGGCATACATCGGTACATCTGTTACATTGATAACAGTATTTTAACGTATCACCAATATGAGCATCCATTACTTTTTTTCTTAATTCGAAATCTACACTTACCATATTTCATCACTTTTTTGAAATATTATTATTTTATTTAAAAAATTTTTATTATTATTTAATCCACGGATCTGGTAATTTCAATCCTTCTAAAGCCTTATCTTCAAACACCTGCTTTGCCACGTGCATTAATGTCTTTTCGATGCCTGCGATGTTGTGGTTCGTTGCAACCAAGAGGTTAGCTTTCTTACAAATACCTTGGCTATCAGACCAGATGTTATACAATAATGTTCCTCGAGGTGCTTCCGTCATACCGACACCGCTTCCTTCTTTTGGCTCGACGTCCAATGTCTTGCAATCAGGGTTAACGATGTCTGGATCCTTGAGTAAAGTGGCAATCACTTCAATTGCTTCCACGGTTTCAATGATACGAGCCCAGTGATAAGCAAACGTGTGATGTGGACAATCTCCGATCCTCTCTCTCATCTGCTTGAGGGCTTGATCAGCTAAGGGTGTCGCCATTTTATCTGCAGCGTTGATCATTGCCAGGCAATTTGCACGATAAATACCCTCAGGATACCCTGCAGGCTTATAATACATGTGCGTGGCGTACGAATGATCTGGAATGTGCTCTCCTAACGCCTCCAAGTAATTGTGATAATCGTAATCTATTTTTTGTCCGTCTGGAGTGACAATCCTTATGTCTCCATCGTAAATGTCGTGAACGCCGTTTTTCGTCATCCCAAAGTAATACGTTGGAACAACACCTACATTGGCAATAACATCAAAGTAATCATCAACGACTTTCAAGGCAATATCTACGGTTTTTTTTGTGAATTCGATTTGTTCATCGATTACCTTAAGGAATTTATCACGCACATCTTCGTCCAAAGACTTTTTCATTCCTCCTACGATTGCAGAGATTGGATGGACCGATTTTCCACCGATAGCAGCGCATAATTTTTGACCGAAATCCATCATTTTTAAGGCCATTGCACCAACATCGGGCATTTTATTAATGACATATACGACATTTCTCAACGCAGGGTCGGCCATTGGACCTAATAAGAAATCAGGTGCAGCCAACGCGTAAAAATGTAACACATGAGAACTATATTGCTTGGCGTTCATTATTAACTGTCGCAACTTGTACGCCGGTGTTGGAATTTGAACACCCCATGCATCCTCAACTGCCTTAGTCGGCGTAATATGGTGAGGAATTGGGCAAATTCCGCAAATTCTTGGAGTTATTCTTGGAATATGCTCGCAATAACGCCCTTCAACGAACTTCTCAAAGAATCTTGTTGATGTAATGTTGAATTGCACGTCTTTAACTTTTCCATCGTCTCCAATCTTGATATGTAATCCACCATGACCCTCTAATCGGGTGACTGGCTCAACCACTATTTCTTTTACCATTTTTATTCACCCTCCATATTATCATGACGTTTATAGCCTAAAGTGCTAGATGCTAATGTAAATCGATTGAATAATCCGGCTGGATCTTTGATTGCGTTCATGATTTCACCAACATCTTTTTCAGCGCATAGAGATCCTAATGTACTTATGAATTTTGCTCCTTGATCTTTCACTCCTGCAGGTGGACCATAACAACCTAAACAAGGGGCGTTCGCTTTATTAGGACATATAGCTCCGCAACCGGCTTGCGTTACTGGACCTAAACAAATATATCCTTGTTCTAAGAAGCATTTATCCATGGTAGGCAATCCTTCATAATCACGCTTCAAATCAACTGGTACTTTATCGGCAACTTCTCTTTCGCAATGACTACATACTGTTTTAGAACTAAATTTAAAGTTCGGATCGTCTTTTAACAGAAATAATGCTTTCCCAACGATTTCATCGATAATTTTGGTTCCCGTAGGTGCCACATCTAAAACCGTTTTTCCATCGACTTCTTTTACAGCAAAGCTTTCTGGTTCGTAAGCCAATCTTTGGAGTAAATCGCCACGGAAATAAAAGTTGGTAATATTAGAGACGCCTAAATATAAATCCAAAAAATGTTGTAAACTTGCTCCTTGTTCGGGCGTTAATACATCAATGCTATCAATCATACTTTTTAATTGATCAGCTTTCGCTCCCATTTTAGTTGTTGGTTTAAAACATCCAAAACAAGGTTCATCATTATTTGGACACATTTCTTCGCAACCTGCAGCTGTCAAGGCACCATAACATAATATTCCTTTGTCTAATAAACAACCCTTTTTTAACAAACTACAGGAATCACACACGCTTGCGTTTTTATTTAAAGAAGCGGGACCTTCACCAACAACTGTTAGTAAATAAGCAACAGCAGCAAGAATATTTTCTGTAGTAGGCGGACATCCAGGAACGAATACATCAACGTCAATTATATCCTTAACGTTAATGATATGATCTTCAAAACCTGGAACGTGTTCTGTTGGTTCCTTTGGATTTTCATCGGTTATAGCCTCAGTTTCCATGAATTTTCTCTTGATTAGTTCTTCCTTGTCGTATAAATTCGCCAAACCTTTTACACTACCGTAGCATGCGCACGCTCCTAAAGCTACAATAATCGCACATTTTTTTCTCATTAATTTTGCATTAGCAGTGTCTTCTTTTGTTCGCGCAACGCCCTCAATGAATCCTACAACAATATCTCCATCAGGACGAGCTTCTAATGAATCGTGTTTGAAGTCTACGACTGCTGGCCAGTATACGATCTCCAATTCCGGAAGAATAGGAAGCAAACCAAGGTGAGCGTTGAGGAGACTTTGATGACAACCCCAACACGAAGATAATTGCATAAAAGCTACTTTAACTGGCATGTTTTTTCATTATTTTATTGTTTTTTCAATTTTTAATTATTATAATTTGGTTTAATGTAAAATTTTTAAAAAACATGTTGATTCTTGCGGATTTTTCTAGGAAAAGTACATTTCTTATAGTTCAATTCTACGGGAGTGAGTATAAATATTCATTCTTGACCCTCTAACAAAACCTATCAAGGTAATACCATAACCAAACGCCAATCTAATTCCAGATTCAACAGCTGCAGATAAAGACACGACTATGGGGATTTTTGCTCTTATTGCCTTTAGTACTGAATCTCCAGTTAATCTTCCCGTTGAAGTTAGAAAGATATCTTTGAAGTTGTGTTTTTTTAAAAGGAGATCTCCTATAACTTTATCGATGGCATTGTGTCGGCCAATATCTTCCTTACATCCTAACAATCTTCCTTCAAGGTTAAATATAGCGGCACCATGGCATCCTCCTGTTTCTCGATATAAAACGGTTTCCTTTTGCATCTCTTTTATTGAAGTATATATGAGTTCTGACTTAATTTTGATATCATCTCGTGATTTTATAGTTTCTTTCGATTCATCGAGAGTTCTCTTAATTAGATCTCTCCATGGTGAGGAGATACCACATGTAGTATCAACTACTCTGCTAATAGGATTAAGATTGAGATTTTGAACTTTAAATTCAATTGAACTCTGCAATATTACATTAATTTTATTATCTAACTCATCTACATTGACTTCTTTAATATCTTCTATAGAATTTATGATACCTATGGAAAATAAGAATCCTACAGCTAATTCCTTAAGATCATTTGGTA
>JAEORV010000121.1 GCA_016840695.1 Promethearchaeota archaeon | reverse complement strand
CTATTTTGCTTTAAGGAATTTAAAAATTCGCTTAGATTTTCTAATAAATTCAAAACGACATAAATTGCATCTAGAACGATTTTATTAATGTTTTATGAAAGAATACCAGTAAGTTTAAAAAGAAGCTTGACTAATCAATATTTAAATTTAAATAATTTTTAAATCAATTCTATTCAATATTCAATAATTAAAGTTGGAGGATGAAAAAAATGGCTAAAAAGACGGCTGTAGAAGCTTTATTCGTGAAATCAAAAGTCAGAGAATATATAAAGGGAAAAGGATGTAATACATCTGGAGACGTAATTGATGGTGCGGCCCTTAACGATGCAATCATTGAAATTCTCGATAAAGCTATCAAAAGAGCAAAAGCAAACAACCGTAAAACCGTTCAAGAAAAGGATCTCTAAGTCGTCCTTATCTTTGAAAATATCTAAATAACTCATTTTTATTTTAGTTTTTTTTATTTTTTTAGAAATTAAAAAATTCACACAGTATCATGTTTTTTATCTCTAAATTATTCATATAATCTTACATGCATACCCTATAATGAATAAAAAATTCGCCCTACTACCTAACCTAATCGCCTTATCAAGCTTTTTCTAAATCGTTTGGAATTTTTTATTCTTTAACTCCCTTTTCCTTTTATGGTTACTGCTTCTTAGTATTTTTATAATTTAATAAGTGTCATTTTTTTAACATTAGTCTATCAAACTGAATCCGTGAAATTACCTGCTTTATTTGAAATTAACGGTTATCACCAGTGTAAAGTTTATATTAGAGGATGCATTAAATAAAAAAACATAAAAAAAATATCGCATCTCAATTGATAAAAATGAATGGTAAAGAAGAATTTAAAGGGAAGATAGGTCGTACGGTTGAAGATTCAGAACCTTGGTGGCCTGCACCAAAGCGACTTAACGATGGAAGCCCAAATGTCGTCGTGATCCTACTTGATGATACGGGATTCTCCCATTTTGGGTGCTATGGATCCTCGATTGATACGCCGAACATTGACAAGCTCGCTGCTAGTGGCTTGCGATACACGAACTTTCACACCACGGCATTATGTTCTCCTACGAGGGCTTGCTTGTTAACGGGACGTAATCATCACGCTGTAGGAATGCGGGCAGTTTCGAACATGAATTCCGGATTTCCAAATTTACGGGGTTCAATAACAAAGAATGCTGCGACGCTGGGTGAAATATTGCAAGAAGAAGGTTATATCACGTTCATGACAGGTAAGTGGCATCTCACGCAAATGGAGGAAGCATCGATGGCAGGACCGTTTGATAATTGGCCTCTCAAGAGAGGATTTGATAGATTTTATGGATTCATGCAAGGAGAGACCGATCAGTTTTATCCCGAATTAACTTACGATAATCATCCCATTGATCCACCGTATGGACCAGAAGAGGGGTATCACGTGTCAGAAGATCTCGTTGATCGCTCCATGGAGTTCATCTGCGATCTTAAATCCGTACGACCTGGGAAACCTTTCTTTTTATACTTGGCCTTCGGCGCAACACACGCTCCACATCAGTCTCCACTAGAATATCGCCAAAAATATCGAGGAAAATTCGATGCTGGTTGGGATGTAACGCGGGAGAAATGGTATAAAAAACAACTCGAACTGGGTGTCATTCCACCGGGAACGGATTTAGCCCCTCGCAATAATGGGGTGAAAGCGTGGGACGAATTATCCGAGAATCATAAAAGATTCGCTTGTCGATTACAAGAAGCATTCGCAGCTTTTCTCGATCATACGGATCATCAAATCGGACGATTAGTATCGTTCCTTGAAGAAATCGGTGAAATAGAGAATACATTAATCGTCGTGACATCTGATAATGGAGCAAGTCAAGAAGGCGGCCATGCGGGAATAATGGAAGAAATGAAGTATTTTAATGCAAGATCAGAAGATATTAACGCCATTCAAGATCGCTTAGATGATATAGGTGGTCCAAATAGCCACTCTAATTATCCATGGGGATGGGCTCAAGTGGGTAATACACCGCTCAAATGGTACAAGCAAAACACGCACGGTGGCGGAATTCGGGATCCTTTAATCATGCATTGGCCAAAACGAATTAAAGATAAAGGCGGAATTCGCAATCAATTTCATCACGTCTCCGATATCATGCCAACTATCTTGGAGCTTCTTGAAATAGAACCCGCTCCGTCTTATAAAGGCTACGATCAGATGCCCATTTCCGGAACTTCAATGGTATATACTTTCGATGCACCTGAGGAGAAGACTCGGAAATACACGCAATATTTTGAAATGTTTGGACACCGTGGAATTGTTCACGATGGCTGGAAAGCCGTCACGCATCACACCAAGGGGCAATCATTTGATATGAAAGAATGGGAACTGTATCACTTAGATGAAGATTTTTCCGAATGCCACAATCTCGCCTCAGAGAACCCTGAAAAATTGAGAGAATTGGTTGATTTATGGTGGAACGAGGCAGGTCGTCATGGCGTGCTTCCACTTGATGATAGGAACATAGAATTATTTAGGGGAGAACGACAACCAGGCTCGGTACACTTCAATCGTCATTACGTTTATTATCCACCCATTAACCATTTACCTGCTGGGGTTGCACCATTAACTGCGGCTCGTTCATGGATAATAGATGTAGAAATCGAACGGACTAGTGAAAACGATAATGGCGTGCTTGTTGCAGTAGGTACTATGAATGGGGGGTTATCATTTTACATTAAAGACTCACATTTAGTTTTTGATTTTAACTTGTTCATGGATCACCAAGTAGTACGCTCTGATATCCCGGTACCTACTGGAAAATCCACCGTTCGCGCTCATTTTGAGAGGCAAAAAAGAAAAGGGACGCTTACTATTTCCATCAATGGAAAAGAATGCGGTTCAGTTCCAATTCCATACCTACTTTATATTATATCCTCCACGGGCACGGATATAGGTCGAGATAGCCTTTCTCCCGTGACTAATGACTATAAAGGACCTTTTGAGTTCACCGGCAAAATATATCGCGTGGTTATCGACTTGCCTAAATACACTGGACGCCGTACGCGACACGATCGGTTAGGAGGAATGTCAGCACGTAAAAAGGAGGAGAAAAAGGAAGCCGAAGCAAATCATCGAACAGAAATGTACAAGCAATGATCTTAAACTTAAAGGAGTTATTATTACTTATTTTTTTCTTTTTTTTATTATAAAAAACAAGCTATTTCTTCGGAGTTATTAAAAATTTGATCACGATTACACTTTTCAAGCTTTCCAGGCTCTTTTTCAATTCGAGTACCCGTTTATAAGGACCAGATAAGGCAATTATTTCCATGCATTTTTCAAACTCCAAATGAAGATGCATTGTTGATATGATCACATCTCTAAAATGATGCTGATAGTCGTTAGATTTTAATAAATCTGCGTGTTGAACGCTTGCATAAAGGGGTTTAGATGTATATTGATGAACGTGTTTGTGGTCGTGATCGTGTTCATGATCGTGGTCGTGATCGTGGTCATGGTCGTGATCAATATCAGGATCGTGTTTAAATGAGGTATCGTCAACTTTTATGTGCTCGTGAGTCATTACCATTGTAATACAACCAACGATTTCCGTAGAATCTGAGAGCGTTCCTTCTTCTAAATCTCTCTCTTTTAAAAATTCTTTCATTGCTCTTCGAATTGCGTCAGATCTGCTTATCTCTAATTCAGTCCGATACTTTTCAATCTTATCGTACAATTCTTGAGGGAGGGAAACAGTAAATCGTTTATATTCTTCCTTATTTTCTTCCATTTAAAAATTTACTCCTAATTCTTGAATATTAGATTCACTTGCGTATAAAAATAGCGACAGGAACACTAGCTTCTCGCCATTGGGCAATTTTTCCCGAATATTCCAAGTCCAATTTTGAACGCCCGTGAGTTCCTAAAATAATCATTAACGAATTACCCCTGAGTTGTTTATAATTACCCAATATCCATTTATCAGTCCTAAGAATTAATTTTTCTATCAAATCTTCGGGGGTTCTTTGTTTTAATCTTTGCTGCTGCTTGTGAAGGTTTTCAAAATCGTGGTAATGCATTAGTGAAAGATCAAAGGTGTTGATTGTTTTAGCACTTTCAACCCATGTAGCCATATCCGTATCTTTTGCAATGGAATGAGTGCCCCCGTCATAACGCTCCAAATCTTTTTCTCTTGCAACTATACAGGATTTTTTACCGTTTGCTTCGATTTGCTTTAGTAAATGAAATCCGTTTGGTTCCACATCAAATCCACCAAATATGAGTTGATGGAGAATACCGAGAGTATATGGATTCTTCGTGCTTAGTAAGAGCATCGCTTCAGAGTTCGTAATCATGAATTGAGGCTTGTGGTAGGTAATCTCAAATAATCCAAAGTTATCAATCATATTTATACTAATACGTTCAATTCCTTGATATAAATCCAAAACTGATTGAACAGGTTCTGGAATTATGTTAGCTGGAGGTGTTATTCCAAGTAAGCTTAGTATTGTTGCGGGCATTTGAGACATGTAGCATTTTAAAGTTTGAAGTTCGCTCATGATCTTGTTCTTTTTATGAAACAGTTAATTTAATATATTAATATAATTATAACAATTTAAAAATAACTTAAAAGAAACTAGTAAGAAATGAAAGTGCTATACATCGACGCTTCAAATTCAGGGATTTCTGGGGACATTCTACTTTCAGCTTTGCTAGGCTTAGTTCCTAATTATGAGCAAATAATTGGAGAATTGAAAGAATTAACAAGCGTCATATCGGGGGTATCAAAGCTAGAAATTGAATTGAAGAAGGTTAAACGCTCTGATATTCAACTAAACCAACTCAAGATTAAAATAAAGGAGTCAAAAAACCATAGAACGCCTAAAAAATTAAGGGTTGCACTTAATGACTTTATGGAAAATAAATCTTTTACCGAGCAAGCCAAAACCTACGCAAATAGCGTTTTAAGTTCGCTAATACAGGCAGAATCAGAAGTTCATGGTGAATTAGAGGAGAAAATACACCTGCATGAACTTTCTTCGGTGGATACTTTGATAGATATTGCTGGAGTTTCTCGAATTTTAGAGATCTTGGGAGCTTTTCAAGAGGATTTTGAGATTTTATGCAGTAAATTACCACTGGGAGGAGGAACAATAAAAACAGCTCATGGAATCTTACCTGTTCCTGCCCCAGCAACATTAAAAATTCTAGAGAAATCTAATTTGAAGGTGTTACAAGGGCCTATTGAGAGCGAATTAGTTACTCCTACTGGTGCGGCATTATTAACAAATTTAAAGCCTAAGGTTGCACCTTATACTATGAACCTTAATAAAGTAAGTTATAGTACTGGGCAAAAAGAATTTACAGAATTTTTAAATGTCATACGTGTATTTTACGGCAACACTGAAGAGCAGGTGAGTACTCATCAGTTAAGAAAATACTTGGAACAAGTTTCCGTTTTAGAAACAAGTGTTGATGATGTTTCAGGGGAAATATTAGGAGATTTTATTACGAATTTAGAGAAATCCAATGTTTTAGATATTCAAGTGATCCCAAGTACAACTAAAAAAAATAGACCTGGATATGTTATAAAAGTAATGTGTCATCCCGAGCAGAAATTCGACATTTGTGAAAAGATAATCACAGGGTTAGGAACACTGGGTGTGAGAATTAATACAATCGATCGTGTATGTGTTGAGAGAAAAATAGAGAACAAAAAAATTAAAATAGAGGGAAAAGAGTACAAACTGAATTATAAAATATCATACATGGATTCTGATACGGGAGTTAAAATAATAAACATTAAAGCAGAATACGAAGATTTAAAAAAAATCAGCAAACAATCGGGGCTTCCAATAAGAAA
>JAEORV010000120.1 GCA_016840695.1 Promethearchaeota archaeon | reverse complement strand
TCCTTTATTAATCTTCTAAATAGATCTGTTAGAAAGAGTGTTAAATTTGGATAAAAACAACGTCACATCTGAACATAAGGTAAAGTTCTCCTTCATTTTAAAAAAGAGTTGGCCAAATGTTTTAACATATTCTTCATATGCTTTTTCGTTATCAGTACTCTTCATAAACATTCTAATTGTTTCAAATATTATATGGCCCGCAGAGCCATTTCATTCAAGCGAGATCGGATTATTATTAGGGACTTCAACTTATATGATGGCTGTCTCTGGTATTTTGTTTGGTATTTTAGCTGATAAGTTTTCACGCGTAATGTTGTTAGCCTGTACTGAAATGATCTTCGGTATTGGATTTTTAATGAATGGATTCATTCCAGATTCGTTAGGGAATACAACTTTTATCTTATTTTGGATATGTAGTTTGATTCGAAGTTTTTCTACTGGTGGTTTTTGGCCAATAATTTCTTCATATGTAAACGATTCTGTTGAGATAGATGAACGGTCTCAATTCTTTGGAATCATAAATGCTCTTTTTCAATTATTTCAAATAGTTGGAATGTTAATCTCAGCATTTTTATTTCAGAATTACTTTTGGAGACCCTATTTCATAGCAGTGGGAATGGTCTACATTGTAATTAGCATTATAATATTATTGAAAGCAAAAGAACCAAAAAGAGGTGCTGCTCGAAATGAATTAAAAGACTCCCTCTCTAATGAAAATGTAAAATACAATTACAAGTTAACCAAGGAAACCATAAAGTCAACAATAATTGCTCCCACAAACATCATTGCTTTTGGTGAGGGAATTTTTACAACACTCATTTTGGCAATTCCAGACTTTCTACTTACAGCTTATTTACAATCACCTCCATATAATATTGCTCCATTTACCTCTGCAATCTTCATGATCCTATTTGGGCTCCCTGGGGGTGTTATAGGTGCTATTGTATTTGCAAAACTTTCAGATAAATTAGATAATAAAAATATTAAGAATAGGGTATATATGATCGGTTTCTCCATATTCACGCTTTTTTTTGTATTTATATTATTGTTTAACTTTCCTTTACCTCCTTTAACTGTTGATGAGGGAAAAAATGTTTTGATTTTCTTGTCTTTTCCAATAATGTGGATAATGGGGCTGCTAATATTTATAGTTCGTTCTGTTCTTAGTTTATGGAACATAAATCAACCTCCTATTTTACAAGAAATTAACTTACCTGAAGCACAAGGAACGATTAGTTCGGCAAATCAATTCTTAGAGCTGATCGGAAGTGGTACGGGACCAATAATTGCTGGGTCCGTGTTACTAGCATTTAATGGTAATTATCAACTAACGGCAGGAGTCACGTTAGTAATCGGGATAATTGGGGGTGCCATGTGGCTACTTTCCATAATATGGATTAATAACGATGTTAATCGAGTATCAAATATTCTGAAACAACGCGGAATAGAATTAAATGAAGCAAATAAAAACTAATATCTACAGAATGTATCAATTAAATATTATAGATATCTTCTTCTTTTTTCCTTATTTCCTTCTTATTTTCATACCATTGATTCCAAAACTCCTTTTCTTCGTCCCAATATCTTTGTGTGTATTCCTTTGTAAAATATTTGGATGTATAGGCACCGCCGGCAATTTTTCTTAACGCAGCAACTGCTGCATTACGCACGGAATAATTAATCATTTCGCTCTTTTCGTCCCATTTATTTCCGTAAATAATATCTTGCCTGGAATATTCGTCGTCTAAAAGGGTAATAAGTGGTTTAATTGCTCGAAAATCTCCTATTTTCCCTAAAGCGCGTGCAACATTTGCCCTTACAAAATGAGATTTATGATAGAGGAACGTGATTAGGTGATTAACAGCCTTAGAGTCCTTGATACTCCCCAATGATTCAGTAGCGGGTGATTCATTAAAGTTATCAAGATTCTCTAAAGAATCAATGATTGGATTTATTGAAAGTGCTCCAATCTCTGCCAATTTATCCCACTCACCTAAAGCTACGTAATAATGGGCGCCTAACTCGTTCTTAGGTGGATTCCACGCAAGTCTTTCTAATGCTCGTGCAATAGTCTCTCTTAACACTCTTGAATGCAAATTATATTTAAACACTTGAATTAGTGGTTCGATTGCTCTAGAGTCTCCTATTTTTCCTAAAGTTTCAGCAGCCTTTCGTATCTTATTTTCAAACTCATAAAGTGCTTCAATTAAAGGTCCCACTGCGGATTCACCAATCTTAATTAACGCCCATATAGCCGCCTTAGAGACAATGTTTGATTTATTGAACGCTTCGATTAAAGGCTTGATTGCTCTGGGATCCTTTATTTTTCCTAAAGTTTCAGCAGCGTATTTTCCTTTTTTATTTGATTCGTTAAGTGCGGCTATTAATGGTTCTACTGTAGGAGTTCCTATTTTATATAACGCCCAAACAGCAGCATGAGAGATAACTTCTGAATCTTCAAAAACATTTATAAGCGGATCAATAGTATGGGGATCTTTTATTCTTCCTAAGGCTCGAATGACACGCTCCCTTACGAAATTTGATTCATGGTTCTTAAGAAGCACTATTAATTCTATAACTTTTTTATTTACCTCTAGATCCTTAATTATAGATTGAATTTTTTGTGGCATTTCTTATAGATGGATTTCTTTAAAATTTTTTATACAAGTGATAATTAATATTATAGTTTTTTTAAGCATTATCACAAAAATGTCAAAGAAATACCCTGCCTTTTTTGAATAAATACGGAAATAGAGCTCCCCTTTACCAATATAAAGTGATTCTTCTTTTTTTTTTTAAATTCAAATAAGTTATATATATTTTTTTTACAGAGTTATTATTTGATAGGAGAATAAAAATATCAAATTAGAAACGTGATAATATAGATGATATTAGAAACCGAAACAAAGAAAGCAAGATCTGAGAGAAGTCAAAAATTACGACAGAGAATTCTAGAAGCACCTTATGAGTTATGTATTGAGCGTGCTCGCTATTATACAGAAATATTTAAAGAAACGGAAGGTGAACACCCTTCTATGAGAGCAGCTAAGGCACTAGAGCGAACATTGGAAAAAATGTCCATCTATATTTTACCTGAGGAGCAATTAGTTGGAAATCGGTCAAGTAAAGTAGTGGGAACTGTCATTCCAATCGAACGAGGTGAAATAAACTTTGTTTTGGAAATCGATTTAAAAAACATTATGAAACGAGATTACAAGCCATTTCAAGTGACTCCCGAAGATAAAAAAGAGTTTTTTAAGCATATTCTGCCTTATTGGAAGAAAAAAACCGTCCGCTATTACAAGAAGGAGTTATGGAAAGAAAACGATTTATTAATTAAACCCAGGTTCGGACCTTTTTCAATCTATAGAAGGATTAAAAATTTTGGGAGGAAAAGCCTATTTAAAACGCTTGGGCCTATTATTAAGGGAAGGGTATTTCATCTTGGAAGGGGAATGAGAGAAGTGGCGTTAAATAATCCGAATTTGGTAAACAACATATTTGATACGCAAGGTCACTTAGTATTAGGGATTAACAATGTCATAAAATCTGGATTCAAGGGAGTGAAAGAAACTGCTATAAAGCTTAAACAGATGCATCCTCCAAATTCCGAACAAGCATCTTTTCTTGACTCAATCATATTAAGCTGCGATGCTGCAAAGAGGTTTGCCGAAAGATTCTCAACGCTTGCAAAAGAAATGGCAGGTGAAGAATTAGACGAAAAAAGGAGCGACGAATTGCTTCGAATCTCAAATATCATGGCTAAAGTTCCATGGAATCCTCCTGAAAATTTTTATGAAGCGGTCCAATTTACATGGTTTGTTCAAGATATTTCACTTATAAGCCTAGGTATCGCAGGAATAATTGCTATCGGTCGTCCAGATCAATACCTCTACGATTATTATAAAAAAGATGTAGAGAACGGAATTATAGACCAAGATTTTGCGCTTGAATTGATCGAAGAATTGTTAATTAAACTCAGCTATAACTTGCTTATTTTACCGAATTACGCAAAAAATAGCGCGTCTGAATTAGGTGGCGATGGCAATGCAATCACCGTAGGAGGTGTGGACGAAAACGGGGAGGATGCCACGAATGAGCTAACTTACTTGTTCATGGATGCGACGATGAACATTAAAAATATGACTAATTCTTTTTCAATGAGAGTTTCGTCAAAATCGCCAAAAAAATACCTTTTAAAAATCGGGGAAGTCTACTCAAAAACGTGCGGACCGGCGGTATTTAACGACGAGATTATCATTCCAGCTCTTGTAAAAACCGGAACGTCCCTAGAAGATGCTAGGAATTATGCCATTATTGGATGTGTCGAACCTACAGGTGCGGGGGATACTTTTGGCTGTACTTCTGGAAACGACATCTCCGTAGTTGGCCTTCTGGAACTAGTTTTGACAAATGGGAAATTCCGAATGATGGGTAAAAGAACTGGATTAAAAACTGGGAATCCCAAGAAATTCAAGTCATTTGAAGAAGTGCTCGAAGCTTTTAAAGCCCAATTATCAGATACCGTAGCATACATCGCAGAATGTGTTAATTATAAAGATCAAGTGTATATGGAGAAGTTCCACAATCCATACATCTCACTCACGCTCGAAGGGTGCCTTGAGAATGCTAAAGACATGGCGCAAGCAGGAGCAAAATACAATTATTCCTCCATCGGAGGTCGTGGATTAGGAACAACTGTGGACTCATTAGTCGCAATTAAAAAAGCCGTCTTTGAAGATAAATTACTTACAATGAAAGAATTGATTAAAATCATTAATAAAAACTTCCGAAAAAACGAACCTTTACGACAAACATTAATAAACAAATATCCCAAATATGGAAACGACGATGCGGAGGCAGATGAAATGGCGAGACTTGTCACTGAATTATTCTGTAAGGAAGTCCTCAAGCAAGAATCAATTCGAGGAGGCTGTTTTAGAACTGGTTTTTTCTCTTATGGGATGAACATAATCGATGGATCTTTCTTAGGTGCGACACCCAACGGACGAAAAGCAGGAGAACCTGTATCCAATAGCATATCACCATGTAATGGATGTGAAAGGAGTGGAATGACAGCAGTTTTAAAATCCTATTCAAAACTTAATCACGAGCTCATTCCAAATGGAAGCTCTTTAAACGTGAAAATAAGTCCTGCATTGCTAAATACTGAAGGTAAAAGAATGAAATTCGTTTCGCTATTAGAATCGTTTATAGATTTAAAGGGAATGCATGTTCAATTTAATGTCATTGACGCGGGCATGTTAGAAGACGCTCAAATACATCCAGAGAATTATTTGGGATTGACAGTAAGAGTTTCCGGGTATTGTGCCTATTTTAACGATCTTGGAAAGCCTGTTCAAGAGGACATCATCCAGCGAACTCGATTCGACAATTATTAATATGGAAGTCTTTCCATTTGCTTTTTATACTTATCTTTTAAATCGTCAATTTCTCGCATTAATTTCACATTTTCTTCCCTAAGGCGATCAACCTCATCACTCAAGTTCGTGGCCATTTTTACCACGTATTCCTTAGAAAAGAAATCGTTTGTTCCTTGTTGCACTTCTACGCCTCTTATTTGTAAATCTTTATCAATATAGAGGATGGTGAGGATGTCTTTTGGTTCTCCGTGAAGAAACACATATGGGAAGGGAAATTTCGTCCTCCCTTTACATAAGTCCTTAGGCAACTCAATCTTGTGAGTTTTATTACATATTTTACAATTATATTGCTTGGTAATATAATCGGTCATTATGTGATAAGTACCAATTCATTAATATAACTGTTAGTTAACAGTGGTTAAATAATCTAAAATCTTTTTATAGAGATTTTGTTCTGCCTCGTTAATAGAT
>JAEORV010000119.1 GCA_016840695.1 Promethearchaeota archaeon | reverse complement strand
AAGAATCTTTCCTTTACTATAAATGATAATAAAAAATTATCATTTGTCATCACAGCAAATTTAAAAAAGAAAATCGGAACAAAAGGTGAGACAAAAATAAAAATAGTAATAGGATGGGATGGTAAGATATGGACGGCGTATCCAATCAAGTAGAATTTAATTATAAGTTCACATCCGAAGAGGGAGATATCCCGAAGAAAATGAAAAAAGACCCCTCAGTAGCGATGAGAGTTGAGGGAGAGTTTAAAATAAAAATAAATGAAATCGTGTATTTCGAAGAAAATATTGCTCTATTAGAGTTTTATGCTTCTTTGAATGAGTGGATTAAAAAGATCAAGAAAAAAAACAAAGTTGCAGAGTATAGATATTACACCATGGAGTATGAGGGGGACGAGCCCATTATTTCATTGATACCATTTGACAATAAGGCTCGACTCACGACCATTTGGGAAACTCAACAATTATATAATGTATTCGACCTTAATTACATTATTGAACAAATGGAAATGCTGCATGAAAGGCTTGGACGGGACATTGAACACCATTATAAAATTTCATTGAAAAACTTTATTGGAAAGATTCCATTAAGAAAATATTGATTGAAGAAAAGAATCCCTTGTTTTTTAGGGGTTCTTTTCTTCAATAATCAATAATAGTGAGAAGATCTATATAACGCAATTGGAGGAGCTGCGTTGGTTGCTGCAGCTGGAACAATTGTTAATGAATATGTAAGAGGAGTACCTTTGGATGTTTATATCCCATATTGGAAACCAACTGAAAACTTGAAAGTGTATAAACAATAATTTATTAGAAAGGAAGATTAGTATGAGGTTTCTTTTTTCAGCGCTTTTTGCAGGAATTGCTGTATTAATAATGACTATGGTTATTGAATATTTTTTCAATAATATATCGCTATGGGCTAAGCTGATACTTAATATTGTGTCCGCCATTTTAGGAGTGGCTATAGGGACATTATTTTTAAGAAAAAAGTATAAATAAATGATTATTTAACAAAACAAAAAAGTTCCTAAAAGAGACCGATTATCAATCGGTCTCTTTTTTGGATAATTTCGCTCTTGGCTCTTCATATTCCATTGCTTAATCGATATCAGAGATGCCTTTAGTTGTTGGCTCTTTGATGATTCCTAAGAAAGACAAGTAAATTAAGGCTGTATCTAAAATGTTTCTCTAAAAATCTTTGCTATGCAGATTAAATCTATTTAATTAAATATGAAATGTAAATCAGCCAAGTTTTCTCCTGGTCTTTTTTATATAGAAATAAAGGAAAAAAGAAATTTATTATACATTTAAAACAAAAAAAGGATTTTTGCTTGGATATCAGCTTATATACCTGTATAATTCCTTGGGGATTTTATATAAAGAAAGATAGTATTGGATCATTAAAACTTATTTTACCAAGGAGAACTCTTGCTGGAGTAAGTGTCGTTACATCAGGGACTGCTAAGCTTGTAGGGAGAGGGCTAAATATTTCAGAAAAAACTGCTAAGACTGCAAAAGTTGTTGAAAACAGTGAAAAAGCAATTGATGCTGGCAAAAAGGCAAATAGCGCCTATGACATCGCTAAAAACGGTGGAAAACACTCAGGCTTTTATAAACAATATATAGATAAATCACCGGAACAGATTAAGAAAGGCATAAGTTCTATAGATAAACAGATTGACGAACACAAAGATAAAATAAAGAATCCCCGAAAAACATATACCTCACTTTAAAAGTTTAGACCCTAGACAGCAAGAAGCTTTAATCACTAAAAAATGGCCTTCTGATATCAAAAGACAGCAAGAACAAAAACAAATTCTTGAAGGTATATTAAAATCAAAATAAGGAGATGTAAAAATGGAAAACGAAATAAAAAATTTCTTAGTGGATTTAGTGAGCGAAATTCAAGAGAAGTACAATGAATCATTGAACCCTACAGAAGGAGAAAGTGCCGAAGAAAAAAATTATAGATTAGGATCGAATTTCTCTTATTATGAGGTCTTAGAATTAATAGAAAATCAATTGAATTCCTTTGGTTATTCCCCTGAAGAATTAGGCACGATCACACCGGTAATAGGTGAAAAAATTAAAAGATAATGAGGTACCGACTATGGTGCCTTTTATATTAGTTAATGACTTTCCCATAGATCAATGTACCAGTCTTTTATGTGAATAGGGAGAAAACAATGAAATGAAGCTTGCTAATCGATATAGAGGGAAGCATTGATTTATAAAACAACTGATCATAGGTGGATAAAATAAATATGGATGTAATTATACTTGATGGCGATAAATTCAGAACATTAGACAGTTTACACAAAATATTGAAGGAAAGACTAGACCTCCCTGACTATTATGGGGAGAATTTAAATGCGCTGTGGGATTGTCTTACGGGATGGATTGAAAGACCTGTAACCATTATTTGGAGAGATTTTGAGAAAAGCAAAAGCTATTTAGGATATAATGCCGACGAAGTTTTAGAAGTATTTAAAGAAGCACAAGATGAACTAGGTGATTTGATCATAAAGGTCGAATAATAAAATTTAAAGTTTTTTAATTTGATAATATCCTCTTTAAGTAGGCTGTAAAAAGCACATGAATGATCATGGGGTATACTACTTTAAAGGGGTTTTTTATTTGGTAACATCAAAAGAATCCACGCCACCCAGTCGAGTGGTGTATAAAAAGGAGCCCCAAAAATAAAAAGACATCCATGCCTTTTCTATCGCACGTTCATCTTGAACGTGCTCCATTGAGCTTGTTAAATAAGCCTTGTTAATAATCCAGTCACCGCAACTTTCACTGTAAAATACTTAGATTAAATTGTGATTCAACTTTTGTTGCCTGTGCGATCCAATAAAATAACAGATCATTGTCAAACCCCCCCTGTAAAAGATTCAATATGTCACCATTCATCTAGATGACATTACCTCACAAATATTGAAAATTTAATAAGAGGAGATGAAGAAAAGGAAACATCTCTATATTCATCAATTGTAAAAATGTGTATTATTTTTGAATTATTTTTCAATTCTACACCGTTTGACAATTTTTTCATCCTTGAGGTGTTAAAGTCAAGGTGTCTATTAAATGGACAAGCATTTAATAGGTAAACAAATTGAAAAGGGGATGTGTTTATGTTTAAAAACAAACTCAAAAAAGTAGCAGGAGCGGTCGCAGTTGCTGGGGCTCTGTTGGTATCTGGATTACCGGCAAGTGCCGCACCAGATTTAACTCCGATCCGAGACAAGTATCCAGATGCCTATCAATTCCAATGGAATGGCAACAATACTGTAACTGTTTTCTTTAGAGACAGCCAAGGTAAATCTTATCACAGAACATATACATGTGTTACGGTTATACAAGGAACTTGCTACGTGTATAAGTAAACCGTAAGACAAAATTCTGTCTCAATCGTTTGTATTCTTATTCTTCCTGAGACAGAATTTTTTTCATTAACCAAATCAGTTACTTTCACCTCTCTGTGTCCAAATCCTCTTTATTTCTTTATTTATGCCCCTCTCGATGATCAATGAAGACAAAGCTGGAACAGTTTTCCGCGGCACCATCAGAATATGCTTGCACCAATATGGGTTTTTCATAGTTTACAGGGGAGAGCTGGCAGCAGCCGCAGCACACCTTCAGACTGACTGGCCTAAGGGTCTTATCAAGCAGTTAATCTGAATAATGTCGGAGACGCTCTCATAGCATCATTATTGAAAAATAAGTCTGTTTCATGTGGTAATCGATTGGGTCCAGATATTTCTGAAGTGAGAGTGTCAATGAAATGGAACACTCCTATAAAAATCCCGGCATTCCTGGTAAGTTTTCAAGGCCTATGTATTCTTCTAGCTAACCATCGTTTTTCACAAGTTATCATTAATTTATGTCTAAACGCGAGTAGATTAGTATAGTAAGACATCATGGGTTTCTTCCATGACTTTTCTTTCTTGCGTAACTTCTTTTCGCATTTCTTCGGCGCTACCGACTCAATTCTTCTTACCAATGATTGTCACTAAGTCGGCTGATTTACATCATCAAGAGGCAATGCTATAAGTTTGGCAGAACCTTTCTTGCACCTAGAAACAGCCATGAACAAAGAACAAACGGCATTGTTAGGGCAGGGAGTCCATACGGCAAAAGATACGTGCTGAGTCCTGCTGTTATAGGCACTGTTAGACAAGCTGAAATGATCCCTGATAAAAATGCAAATCGGTTATGTTCACGATTAAAAACGGCAGATACGGCTAGAATCGTTAAAATTGCGTTATACCCGTAAAGACCCGATGTTATGAGAGAACGCTCCCCTCCTAAAAGGAATGCAATGATGATAGCAACTGCATTTCCGATAACTGCATAAAGTCCTAGTTTTCTTCCTGCCCAAAATACGGCGAGAAAAATTAAAATCCCGGATACTGTGTTATTCAGAAAAAATACTTGTCCAATTCCATGGAAAATCCCGTCCATTAAATTGACTTCTCCTGCTATCTTTAGTTTCCAGTGTGTTAAATCCTGAGGTATCAGGGCAGAACTTAATCTAATCCCTTTTAATTTGTATGAAGCTAATAAAATAAACCATGTCAGAATAATAAAGGGGAATGTAAGAATTGGAACTTCGGTTCTTTTCGTAAAATGCATTAAGGCGGCTGTAAAAATAGCTGCTACGGCAGATCCAATTAAAGCGACAAGCCACATGTAAGGGCCAGTTAAGAATAATGCCAATGCCATTCCTGTTAACACAGAATTATATCCTAATAGACCCTGATTTATAATCTTTTCATCTCCCGCTCCAAATTTCCCTACTAAGGTACCGATAATAGCGGACAACAGAGCGATTATACCTAAATAATAGGAAGAAACAGTGATGGCTATAAGGATTAGAAAGCCGGTCATCACATTCTCAATCAGGATGACTTGAGAGATGCCTTTGAGAGAAGCTGTTATTAAAGGGAAAAACACCCCCTCGCTTAATAAATGATGTTTGTTTTTTTGCATAATGAATCATCTCCTTTCTTTTCAAGTATTGACTTAAATATCCACAGTATATCATATGTAAATTTTTAAATATATAAATTGACATATATGTAAGAAATGATATACTCATTTCAAATGGAAGCGGGGAATCAAGTATATTTTCAGTTTTATAGTTGAATAAAAGGTGGCCAAACTTACATTTTATTTATGAAGGAAAATCTAATGATATTCGGCATGTTGTTTTGGCAGTTTTCTCTTTGTACAACAGGCAGGAAACACTTTATTTTTCGGGAGCTGTCAGCATTAACGTCCGTAATGAACCGACTCTCCCCTAGAAGAAAGGGATAGAGTGATTTCCGTTTGGTCATTTTTGATTTAGCAGACTTTTTTATTCACACAAAAAAATACAGGGAGGTTTCATGATGCAACTATTACCGCGTGAGGTAGACAAGCTTATGATTGTTGTGGCTGCAGATCTTGCAAAGCGACGTAAAGAACGAGGATTGAAATTGAATCACCCGGAAGCAGTAGCGCTTATAACGTATGAAGTGTTGGAGGGAGCACGGGATGGAAAAACAGTTGCGGAGTTGATGGAATATGGAACAACCATTTTGTCGCGGGAAGATGTAATGGAAGGCATTCCAGAAATGATTGATGATATCCAGGTAGAAGCTACATTTCCAGACGGCACAAAGCTTGTAACTGTACATAGTCCAATTAAATAAAATTGGTAGGAGGCTATTTAAATGGAACCTGGACAACTATTTTTAAAAGAAACAGATATCATTTGTAATGTCGGAAGAACGGCGTCTAAATTGACTGTAACGAATACAGGTGACCGCCCAGTTCAAGTAGGTTCACATTTTCATTTTTATGAAGCGAATGAAGCGCTTCAATTCAAACGAGAAGAAGCATTTGGAAAGCGACTAAACATTCCGGCAGGAGCAGCTGTGCGTTTTGAGCC
>JAEORV010000118.1 GCA_016840695.1 Promethearchaeota archaeon | reverse complement strand
CAGCCATATTTTTTCAAGAATTTTTATTCATGATATTGCGATTCTAGTTAATAGATTTTATTTTTATATCCTTATCATACTTTAATTATAATTTTATAATAATTATTCTATAACGCAATAAGTAATATAGAAAAAACTTGAATTTAAAAAAAAGTTTATGAATTAACAAGAATATTGATATTTTCAATACCTACCATCAAAAAAATAAAAAAATAAAAAAAAATAATCCAAAACTCAATTTAGAAGAGACTACCAATTCCAGTGGGTTCCTCTTCTTCTTCCTCTTCTTCTTCTTTCTTTGCCTTTGCGGGTTCAGCAGCAGCAGCTGGCGCCCCAGCAGCTGCAGGAGCCGACATAACAGGTGCAGCAGCTGCAGATGCAATGATTTCGTCAATGTTCTTATCTTTCAATCCAGCAACTAACTTCGAGAGTTGAGCTTTATCAGCCTCAACACCTGCGGCTTTCAATACTTTTTCAATAGCCGCTTCAGTTATACTCTTAGATGCCTTATGAAGCAAAAGCGCAGCATAAATACTTTCCATATTCATTACCTCTTTTCATGTATTATATTTTGTATGTAATTTTATATTTTAACATCAATTTAAAAAAAAATCTTCAATAATTATCCGAATAAACCTCCTATTCCTACTTCTTCGTCTTCGTCTTCGTCGTCTTCGGGTTCATCTTTTTTAGGTTCAACCTTTTCCTCTTTAACGGGTGTTTTAGGTGTTTCTCCAAAGATTGATGCGTTTATTGCGTTAGCGTTGCGTTCAGCCTTTCGTATGTATTCATCTACTAGTGAATCGTCAAAAATATCTAGTTCAATCAAGAGATTTATGGCTTCTCTAATTGCTTTTTGAATCAATGGTTCGAGTATTTCCGTGTCAATGATGCCTAATTCTAATGCAACTTTCTGAGCATCGTAGTAGCACGAGAGTACTTCTTGCTGCAACGCTTCCATGTCCATGTATAAAACCTCGTCCGGTATTATTTCCCCGTCGTTCCATGCAAAATGAATTTTTATTATCGACTCTACGGGCGCGACACCTAATTTTTTTAAAACTGCTGCTTGTTTAACCGACACGAAGTCTCCGGCGGAATGTGTTTTCGTGTCTTCTCTTACCCATATCGTGTCGTTTTGAATTCGTGTTGGTAACCGCAGGGTCATGTTTAGCTCCGAAATGACTTGACCTGTTGGCAATCCAGTATCTCCTTCTGGAACCCATATGTCAACGGGAGTTTCTTCGTCTGGTTTTGCAGGAACCATCCACTTGTTTTCTTCAAAAACTCTTCTTAATTCAAATGGATCCAGGTTCGTGAAAGCGAAACTCGTTTGAGCAGCAATATTTTTTGTTAATTCGTCCAAGTTAGGCTTCTTTGACTCTTTTTTGAATTTTTCAATCGCTCGAATTTGTAATGATTTTTTTGACATCCTTAGTATTGCTTTATCTCTTAATTTTTTGCGAACGTCTTGAATCTGCTTGTCGTTGATGTGGGCAACTTCAATGACAGCCACCACCTTGTTTTTTTTAAATAATTCAACCAAGTGATCAACTTCATCTAATTTCCACTGTGGTATATGCTTATTCGTGATCATTTCTCAGCACCTCCACCAATCTTCACGGGTTTTCCCATGGTAGTTTTCACGTAGATTGATTTGAAATTGTTATATTTATGAGGCATCAAATCTGCAATGAATTCTACAACAGTTTTTACATTAGCATAGAGTTTATCAACTTCCATTGATTTTTTTCCTATTTTCACCTGCACGATGGGCTGTTTTTTCATTTGAACACGAATTACCTTTTTATATCGATCAATTGCCGTCTGGAGATCGTTCACGGACGAAATTATGCCATAACCCGAAGGAAATGGTTTTGGCATTTTTCCAACGGGTCCGAGGAATCGTGCTAAATATCTGGCGACATCTCTCATCATTTTATCTTCTACGATAAAGAAATCGTATTTTTTAACGAATTTCTTCTTGTATTTTTTTTCTTCTCCGTTTAATTTTACCAATCCTTCGGAATCAATCGTGTCAAGCTTCATCTTTTTTGCTTCCAACAAGACCTCGTCGGAGGCAACCACGCAAATGTTAGGAATGTTTTCCGTAATTATATCGTTCGGTAAGATTAATTCCTTGTCAATTCTTTGCTTGGGATCTTTTAAATTGACATCTTTGAGATTTATGATAAAATCTACTGTCTCGTCGAATTTACGAACCTTCTCTTTTTTTCCTTCCAATTTAATTACTGACTCGTCAATAGCATCGTTTATCGATTTTTTTAAAGCTTTCTCTTCTACTTTCAACTTTTACGCGACCTCCTTGATTTTATCATCGTATTCTCCGTCTTCAACGGCTTGTTGAACATTTCTCGGGTCTTCTCCTTCAACTGTTGCGCCTATAGATAAAGCGGTCCCTAACACTGTTTTGACACACGCTTTAAAAGTCTTGTCTAAAAACAAGTCTTTTTTTGCATTAGCCACATTTATCACTTGATCTAAAGAAAGGTCTCCAATTTTGTCTTCTCCACAATTCTGTGATCCTTTTTCTACGCCTAATTCTTTTAAAAGCAAGCTTGCTGTACTAGGGGTTTCTACGAATATTTCAAATTCCTTAGTTTCGGGATCGCACAAGATCCGTACCGGCACTGTCAATCCTTTAAACAACATCGTTTTTTCGTTAACAGCGTCAACTACATCCTTGATATTTATGCCAGTTGGACCCACAGCAGGACCGATAGGTGGTCCACCTGAAGCAGCCCCTCCCGTAACTAAAGCTTTTACAACAACTTTACCTTTCTCGCTCATTGTAATCGTTCTGATCCAGTTTTTTTTATTTATGATATTGTTACAAAACCTTTATTTAAGACAAAGAGAAGTAGTCAAAACACGAATCGTGATTCAATTGCTTCATTCCAATATCTTATTCTATATTGAAACCGTCTACGACGTCCTAAGTCTTAAGAAAAATTTTGTATACTTAGTATGGGGAAAAGTGTAGTAGAATTAAAAAAATTTTCGCTTTGTTTTGATTACCATTAAAAATGATGACACATTAACAAGTGTTAAAAATTATCTAAAGGAGATTAAAATGCCAATAATTTCAATAGAAGTAAATGGAAAGGTAAAAACTCCTGAAATTGATCCTTCATGCTGGATTTCCGACTCTGCGTGGATTATCGGAGATGTAACGATGGGTCCTGAAAACGTCGTGTATCAAGGAGTAATAATAAGGGGAGATTTTGCAAAGATCAAGATTGGAGCGAAAAATGTGTTCCAAGACGGTTGTATTGTTAATACTGCTGAAGGTTGCGGTACGAAAATTGGTGATAATAACTTAATTGGATTTAACGCCATTGTACATGGTGCGACTGTTAAAAATAACGCAGTTGTTGGAATCCAATCTGTTCTAATGATCAAAACCGTGCTTGAAGACGATGCGTTGCTCGGCGCAACATCTTTCGTCGGAATGGGTAAGAAAATTCCCACTGGTAAGAAATGGATTGGTCGAGAGTTGAAAGGCGACAACAACCAAGGAAAACTCTGGGAAATAGGACGCCTTTCGTGGCGTAAGATGGGTTTAGCAATGAGAGATCAAAATGAAAAACCCTAATATTTTTTATTTTTTTTAAAATCTACAACATAATCTACGACCTTGATCGAGATCGTTTCTTGTATACTCATCAGATAATATTTTCATTACAGTGTCGCGATCTAAATTCACTTTCTTGACAATGTCTTCGATTTCCACTCCCGGTTCTGAAATTAACCTGAAAATCGTTTGTTTAATCTCTTCGCTTACTTCCAAACTCATTAGGTTTAAAATGGTAACATCAGCTAAAAAACATTTGGATAATATTTTAAAAAAATTAATCTTCCTCTAAGATCACTTTATTAGTGAGGGTTCCAATTTTTTCTACGGTTGCCTCAATTACATCCCCCGGTTGAACGGGACCAACCCCGCTGGGTGTTCCAGTTGCGATTATATCTCCCGGTTCTAAAGTGAAAAAACTAGATATATATTCTACGAGAAATGGAATTTTGTGCATTAAATGTTTTGTATTAGAAGATTGTTTTACGATACCGTTCAGCTTTAACTCTAAATTTAGATCGTGAGGATCGTCTATATCGCTGGTTGGAACGATTCGAGGGCCTATAATGCCAAAGGTATCAAAAGACTTCGATTTAAACCAAGGTTTTTGAGAAACAACGTCTCTTCTTTGCATTTTTCTCGCAGTAATATCGTTAAATACAGAGTACCCTAAAATATGGTCGTAAGTCTCTGTTTGAGGCACATTCTTGCATTTATCCTTTATTATAAATGCTAATTCTACCTCGTAATCTACTTGATTGTTCTTCCTATCAGTATATAATATTTTCGGATATATGATTGGCTCTCCATCAGTTATGAGGCAATTTAAAGTTTTGTTGAACAAGACGGGCTCTTTAGGCGTTTCACGCTTGAATTCGTCGATATGATCTTGATAATTCAATCCCAAACAAATTATTTTTGTAGGATTGATTGTATCATATCCAATTTTTATCATGGAATCAGTTTATTCTTTGGTTATAATTCTTCTTTTTATTGATAATTAAATTTTTATTACTTATAAGACTAAAGCATTTTAAAGTATTCAATAAGGTGATTTAAATTGAGTAACAATGCTGAGATAAAAGAAAAAGAATTTACAAATATTCTTCAAAAAGCTCCGACTAAAAAAATAGCCGCTGCAGCAATTTTTATTCCTGTAGGCTTAATATTAAGTTATCTCAATCCATTTGCTTATTTTCTGATTTTTGGAACCAAAATCAATCCATTTGCTCATATAATGAATGCTATAACCGGAGTTTTAATCGGTTTGTTATTTTCCTGCATAACAGCACTTGGTATAGCTATACTACGGTATTCTCTTTCAATAGGATCTATCCACGCTTTTCATGGTGGTATTTCTGGGGCTCTTGTAGTAGGAATAGTTGCTTACATTTTGCAAAAGAAAAAACCAAAATACATTTTTTTTGCTGCTTTAACTGAGCCTTTAGGAACGGTGTTTATCGGAGGGACGATAGCATGCGTAATAGCTCCCGTAGGAACAGTTATAGAAGGACTCTCTCTCTATTGGGGTTTATTTGCAATGAGTTGTATCCCTGGATGCATTATTGGGTTCATAATATTAGGTTTATTGCAAAAAGCAGGAATCACCTGGGAAGATTTTAATTAATTATTCTTTAAAAATATCATGGAATTTGATAATAGTAAGAGTTTTAGTGAATATATCAATCAACATACTCTATTATATGGTGAAACTAACACAAAAAAAACTTATTACACCGCATTATTCGTTCAATTTCTTGTTGAATCAAACTTCAATCCCCTGAACATTACAATACTAGATTTTGCTCCAAAAATAATCACGATAAATGGTTTAAAGGTTGGAGGGAGGATTGAAGACTTCTACGAGAAGAGTAATGCGTGTAGGAACTTGTATTTTAAGGGAGAGATTGTTCCACCACGCTTAAGCTCAACTAATTTAAAGGAGCTTCGTGAAAACGCTCGCAATAACTATAGCAAAACTCATCAAATTCTTGAGGAATACGCTCAAAATCCAACTTCCGTTTTAATTATTAACGATATTTCCATTTATCTACATCTTGGAAAATTAAAATACCTTTTAAAAACAATTAAAAAAGCACGCACTTTTTTTGGCAATACTTATTATGGAACATCTATAAATAGAAATTTTACTTATGAATTTAGTCTTAAAGAGAAGAAGTTAATAGAAGCTCTCGTAGATAAAATCGATGGATCTTATTCCACCGATTAATTCACAATTCTCTAGTTATTTAACTGTATAATTCTAGTTTGAGAATATCCTTGAAATCGCAATCGTTTTCCTTGTAAAGATCTTCAAACTCGTCTTCTTCTTCAGTAAATACATCAAATGGAAACCATTCCTCAAATGATG
>JAEORV010000117.1 GCA_016840695.1 Promethearchaeota archaeon | reverse complement strand
TCATGGCCAACTTATTTACATTTCAAGCGTTTTTCGGAGAATTAATAGGGTTACTTTTTGAATTACCAAAGTTCATTCAAGCGTTTTATTACTGGAATTCTATAACATGGATCGGTTCTTACGCAAACCAAGATAATTTCGCTGTACTCATGGACGAAGCAATAAAGCTATACAGAAAATACGACATGGAGCCGTTGATATACTTAAAAGGCATGAACAACGGGCATTACGGTCTTTATCGCGTGATTACAAGGTTTAACAAGAATAAAGAGCTAGAAACCGTGAAAAAATTGAACGAGGAGATATTGGAACTCATGCTCGATTACGATTGCGTGCCAGATAAAACTCCTGCATGGATAACGGATAGGTTAAGAGAAAAAGGCGACCCTAATTGGTTTAAATTGCTTGAAAGGATTAAAAAAGCAATGGATCCTAATGGAATTTTCAATCCCGGAAAATGGGGATTAGAATAGACAATTTAAACTCACTTTTTTATTTCTTTAAATTTTTTAAAAAAAAAGAATTATAAAAACCAATGCATTCCTCTTGTCGTTAAATATTTATCTTGAAATATAGAGCTCTTTTTCATATTTTTTTTTAACTTTAAGGCTAATTGCGTTTTCTGGACATATCTCTATGCATTTTTTGCAATAATTGCATAATTGTGCTAATACAGCATCAACTATGTAATGAGTGGGATTGCGAAAATCCTTATCAGTAAAAAAGAGCATAAAAACTCCTTCGGGGCAAAGGTTTACACATTTTCTGCACTCTGTAGGTTGAGTACATTTTGTATAATCAATTTTAATTTTTACTTTACCTTTTCCCATTAATACTTACCTCTCGTGAGTGGAATTGTATTTCTATCAACCATTTGAATCGCTCCTTGCTCGCAGACCTCTGCGCAGTTTGCACAGCCAAAGCATTTTTCAACATCAATTCTTGGCCTTCCTTCCAAAGGAGAATAGCTAATGGCACCAAATGAACAACGCGAAAGGCATTTTCCACACGCTATGCATTTATCGTAATCTGGAATGGCCACATATTCCCCTTTAAAGGTTTGTTTCACATCAAAATCCCTTAATCTGAGCGCTCCACATGAGGGATAGTCACAATTGCATAATGCAACGACTGCTGGTACTGGCCCCGTATATATCGTTTGCACGTATCCTTTTGCAGACATCTCCTCGACGTATGATACAGCTTCTTCAGGATCTAATCTTTTAAGACCATTTTCAGGGATATATCTGGGTAATCTTGGAAGAGCTTCTTCAAGAGGACTAAATCCCAGGCAGGTTGCCTCTTTTACTCCTTTATTGAAATATTTACAAGGACACACGCCTTTTACTATTGTTTCGCTAGCCATTTCGCGCAAGATAATTTTTGCCTCCTCAAGCGGTATGACTTGCCCCATGTGACCTTGTACGGCATCAAGATTCAATTTCTTCTTTCTTCCGTCTCTCAAAAAGCCACGATTTGCATACCACTTGAGAAAACGACCCAGAAGAGGTGTATCTACTCTCTTGCTCATCCATTTCATGTTGAGTAACCCATAAACCTTATTTACATATGCTTGTTCTAAATTTCCCCATATTTCAGTTAAATAATCAACAGAATCCGCTGCTTCGTATGTTTCCTTTAAGTAATTTCGAGCGTTAAGATACCATTTTCCATTTGCTCCATGTTTCATGCACATTTGACACATAAATAATCACTTTTAAAAAATTAATATCAGTAGATAGAAGTTCAACCAGTATCTATATAAATCTATCTACTATTACCGTTGAAAAAGGAATTTAAACAAAAATGTCAAAAATTACGATTCACAACTTCTTATTTTTCAATTTACCTTCAATATGATTAATATTAATACATTTTGAACATTATTTAGATCCAGCATTTCATCGCAAATGGAGAGAAGACTATGGAAAAAAAGGTAAAAATCTTTGGTGCTGCGTTAGATGCCACCGATTTTCCTCTCAATGTTCAAACGAAACTCGTGTATTTAAATCGAGTGGCTCAAAACTCCATTCCAGAACCAAATTTCCTGGATCCTTACGAAGGGTTACTTTTATATTCTCGTATCTTGTCGAATGAAAACTACACGAAAATGGGTAAATTACCAGTTGAATCTTGGTTAACTCCTAAACCCATGATTGAAGATTTCCCGTTAATTGATCAAGAGAATTTCCAAAAGTTTGCGAACGATGGTTTGGTAAAAGAATATTCAAACAAATTGGAGAATTATATTCAAAAAAAAATATTGCCTGATGTTCCTATAATGATTGGAGCAGATCATTCACTAACGGGGGGTGCGTTAAGTGCACTTTCCAAGGAATACGGGGCAGAAAACATATTAGTTGTGGTTTTTGACGCACACTACGATGGAATTCCTGCCAACATTGCCTTGTATATAGCAAAATACATGAAGTACCATCCAGACAAGGCAAATCCTTTAGTCCCAGAGCTTACTTCCTCGATAAATGAAAATTCCGATATCAAAGATAATTACACGTGTGCCTCGTTTTTACATTACTTAATGAAAGATGAGATAATTTTACCAGAAAATTTGATAATATTTGGCTGTCAAGATTATCCTGATGAGGAATACCGCTCAATAAAAGATCCGAGAATAGTAGAATTCGTTGAATTTTTTAATTCTATCGAAGAAAAAGGCGTGACTTTTATTCCTAAGATGGAAAGCACTCAAATGATTGAAAAGTTGAATTCAAAATTAGAAAAAATTAATAAACCGTACATCTATATTTCATTCGATGTAGATGTAGGGGGATTAAAAGAGATCATTGCTGCTCGATTTAGAAATGCAATTGGAATAGAGAAATCTACTATAATAGAGGCAGCAGAAGTGATAAAAAAGAAATTGGATTCGAAGAAGTGTGAAATAATCGGCCTCGATATAATGGAAATCGAGACCCATCTATTAAATAGAGTTTTTCCTAAGTCAGGAAGAAAAGATTTAACTATCGAAGTTGTTGATGACTTTTTAGAGGTATTAATGTTTTAGTATCCTCCCAGATAAAGTACCTAGATGAGATCCTTTTGAAACCGTAATTTCACCGTTCACGATGACATGGTCAATTCCTTCAGGATATTTCCGACCATCGCTATAGGTTGATTTATCAATGATCGTCTCAGGATCGAATATTACGATGTCGGCTTTATATCCTTCTTTAATAAGCCCGCGATCGTTAAGTCCTAAAATTGAAGCAGGTAATCCCGTCATTTTCCGGATTCCCTCTTCCAAGGAAAATAAATTCTTCTCTCGCACATAATTACCTAATATTTTTGGAAATGTTCCTGAGGATCTCGGATGTGTGTTGCCACTTGGAACTAAGAATCCGTCCGAACCAATACACACGAACTCTTGCTTTACTAATTCATTGATGCTTTTTTTTTCGCTCATTTGTTTAAAGGACATCATTATCGAGCCTTCTTCGTCCCGAATGAAATCTAATAGTGCATCAACAAAGTTCTTCCCGGGGTAAAGAATGTCTAAAGCGTCTCCCAGAAATTTTCCCTCAACTTGATGTTCGTGCATGACAGATATGATTCTACACGATCTTTTAAACACTTGAAAGATTAGTTTTTTCATCAAGAATTTGGGAATCATTTTCACATACCAGGGAACATCAGAAAGAAAGTTATTATAAGCGAGTTCCAAAGTTTCTTCGACGATTTTCGCTCTTATCTCGGGATTAGTTAAATTTTCTTTAAAGTTCTCGTAAACCCATGGCCTTAATAATGCGCCACTTAAACTGGTTGAGCTCTCCTCGTATGGATAAATATCGGCGTGAATATTGAGTCCTTCTTCTCTTGCTTCCTTTACCATATTTATCATGTCAGGAGTATATTTCCAAGCAAAACTACTTCCTGCTTTCCAATGAGATATTTGCGCCTGCACATTGGCTTTTCTGGCAATCTCGATCAGCTCTCCCATTCCTTTTTCTAAAATGCCCGTTCCTTCGTTACGCATGTGAGAGTCGTAAATTCCATTATATTCACAAACAACCTTACTAAGTTCAATTAGTTCTTTTGTAGGCGTGATAATTCCTGGGGGATAAATCAAACCCGTGCTCAGTCCAAACGCACCTGCCTCCATTCCTTCTTTTACGAGTTGTTTCATTTCCTCTAATTCTTTAGAAGTTGGATCACGATCTTCTATCCCCAATACGCAAGTTCTTATATTACCTTGAGGAATGAAAAACGCAAGATTAGTTGAGACTCCTTTTCCTTCAATTGCTTTAAAGAAATCCTGAAAGTTATCGTAGAGCTCGACTTTTGATGAACTAAATACTTTGGTGACGAAAATCGAATAATAATCTCTTACTTTCTCGTTTGCGGGAGCAAGTCCTAGACCGCACATTGATACAACAAGCGTAGTAACTCCTTGCATGATCGTAGCATCTGATTTGTTGACTTGTAAAATGGCAAGATCAGCGTGAGAATGCATGTCAATGAATCCCGGAGATACCATTTTATTACTTGCGTCAATTATTTCAGCGTTACCTACATCCAGATTTTTTCCAATTTCCTTAATTTCATCACCCTCAATTAAAAGATCAGCTTCATAACCTTTTGAGCCCGTACCGTTAATTATCGTGCCACCTTTAATTAAAATTGCCATAATATACTCATATTAATGTATTTTTCGAATTGAATAAATAATAAAAAAAAATATTTGAATGATTAAAGGTTTTCTTGTTAATCCAAGGAATCGAGCATTAGTCGTTCAAGTTGTTCAGGAGGGCACCCTTCTTCTATCATTATGTCTCTCATTTTTTTCATCATAGATTTCTCAAGTTCTTCTGCCTCAGGCGTCCCCGCAATGTTATTCTGGAACCCAGGATCCTTTTTTCTATCAAATAAATAATTACGCATGAGCTCCTTTTTTGAACCTTTTCCAGCAAAATAGAACGGGGGTAACGGAATCTTCCACTGTGGAATGTTAACGCCTGGAATATATCGATTAGATTCCACTTTATCCATCATTTCTCCTAGCATCTCTTCTAGCATGTCGTATTCCAAGTTGATTCCATATCGTTCCGTGAATCCGCTTATAATTGCAGGAGACATAACTATTGGAAATGTTGACGAATATACAGAGATCTCCTTCTTTGGGTTAAATCCTCTGACATAGGTGGTATCCCAGGTAGTCAGGCACACACCGTCACCGAAATCCCCATATATCATGTGATCTCTTATCGTTTTGACTTCTCCTTTAAGGACAGGCATCAACGACATGCCGTTTGGTGATAATTTTTCATCGATTGTTGCTCCTAACGCTTCCAGAATGGTTGCTCGAATGTCTACAATGGTTGAAAAGGTTGAATCTATTCGTTTTCCCCCTTCAATTTTTGGATGGTAAATGATCAAGGGGATATTCGCAACATCTTCGAAAATGGGGTGTTCTTTTCCGTACTGTTTCATTTTTTTCTCGGGTTCAGAAAGCGCGTGTCCGTGATCAGAGGTAAGTATAACCATCGTATTTTCCCATAAATTATATTGATCCATTTTTTCCCATATTTTACCTAGCCACCTATCAACCATTGTGACTTTTCCGCGGTATTGGTTTCTTATAAATTCTAATTCTTCTTCTGATGCTTGATTATGAAAAGCTTTCATCAAACGGCCATTTTGGTACGGAGGCCATATAGTAAACTCGTCATTATAGGGCCCATACATGGATCGATACGGTTCGGGAACGTAAAAAGGCTCGTGAGGGTCAAAACTCTCAATATGAAGGAAAAATTTCTCGTGCATGTGGTTTTCATCTAACCAATCAGCAGCAGCTTGCATTACTTTTGGGGAGTGCCAGTCTTTTTCTTCCTTGAAATTCTTCACGTTTCTATAATATTGGGAAAGAACATCAACAGGCTTCCTCCACTTGAGATAAGATTTGACCCATTGTGGGAATTCTTCGGGATCTTCAAGAGGAGTGCTAGTTGCCGTATCGTGCTCGTGACCTCTA
>JAEORV010000116.1 GCA_016840695.1 Promethearchaeota archaeon | reverse complement strand
AAAATATGGCCGAGAACATAGTGAGTACATTCCAGAACAGTCAAGGGGAATTATTGAATCCCTTAAGCTTGCTCTTAAAAATAGATCCTTTGTAATCTACATAATTTACGATGGTGTGAGCGTTTTCACATTGAATTCGATGTTAACAACTCTACCATTCTTCCTAACTTGGGTTTTAGCGCCTCTCAATCCCAACATGCTACTCTTTTGGATACCTCCTTTAACATGCTTGGTAATCTCAATTCCTTTAATCTTACGAATTGCAGATAATTACTCTACAAAAGAGGCTTTATCATATAGTTTAGGCGCTCTTTCGATAGGGTTCTTCATCATGTTTTTTGCAGGACTCGCAGGTAATTGGATATTAATTTCAGTTGGTTTATGCATTGTAATGCTTTCATTCGCAGGCGATTTTATACTCCATAATCCAATGAGAGCGGATACCATCGACTATGATTTTTGGAAGGTTTCAGGAGACAGACGAGAGGGCCTTTATGCGGGAATCGGTCCTCTTCTTTCAAAACCCATGATTAGCGTGGCATTAGCGTTACCTACAGCTCTAATGACCGCTTTTGGATTAATCTATACAGAAGCGGCACAAGGATTAGAAGCAACACAAGGAGCTGCTGCTGCATCCTTGGGAGTAAATTTTGCCTTTGCGTTTTTTCCAGGAATAGCTTGCTTGATAGGTTTTATAATATGGATCAAATTTTATCCCTTAACTGGAGAAGTTGTTAAAGAGATGAAAAAAGAACTCCAAGTAATCCACGAACAAAAGAGAATAAAACACGAAGAATCGAAAAAGTAAATACTTTTTTTTTATTTTATTTTAGTTAATTTAAGTAAATAAAAATGAGGAACAAGTAACTTGGATGATCATACTACTAATGTTAATGATTGGGAAAATAGTGAAATGATAGGTCAAAACAAGGAACCAGGTCATTGCACGTTGGTCCCATTCGATAATGTCGAGACAGTTTTAAAAGGACCTGAAAGCTCGTCTAATTACATTTCTCTAAACGGGAATTGGAAGTTTTACTGGGTTAAAAAACCTGCTATCCGTCCGGAAGAGTTTTACAAAGTTGGATTTGATGTGAGTGGGTGGGACGAAATTGATGTTCCTAGCAACTGGCAAATGCGAGGATATGGAATCCCGATATACACGAATGTTAAATATCCTTATAGTATTAATACAAAAAAAATTCCAAGCATCGACCACGAATACAATCCGGTGGGTTCGTATCTAAGGACTTTCAAAATTCCAAGCGAGTGGAAAGGACGGGAAATTTTCATTCATTTTGGAGGAGTTAAATCTGCATTTTACGTATGGATTAATGGTAAAAAAGTTGGATACAGTCAAGGAAGCATGACGCCAGCAGAGTTTAACATAACGAAATATTTAGAACAAGGCGATAATCTCCTTGCAGTTGAGGTATATAGGTGGTCTGACGGATCCTATTTAGAAGACCAGGATATGTGGAGATTTAGCGGGATTTACAGGGACGTATTTCTTTTTGCTACCCCCAAAATACACCTAAGGGACTTTTTCGTGTATTGCGATCTTGACGAAGAATACAAAAACGCGACATTACATGTGAAAGCAAAAGTCCATAATTACAATCCGTCTGATAAAGATGCGCTTACTCTGGAAGTATCGTTATTAGATTCTGATCAGGAGATTGTAGGTTCAGAACCACTAATGAAAAAAGACTTTCAGGTTCCCTCTGAATCAGAAGGTCTACTTAAACTTGAAGCAGATGTCATAAATCCTAGTAAATGGTCGGCAGAAACTCCCTATCTGTATCACTTGATTTTAAAACTAAAGAACGAAAAAAACAAATTAATCGAAGTGGAGCACTGTAGATATGGATTTAAGAAGGTTGAGATTGGCCCTGACGATGGAATGTATATCAACGGAAAATCCATCATCTTTAAAGGTGTGAATAGACACGACCACGATCCCGATCACGGTCGTAGGGTTCCCTTCGAACGAATGAAACAGGACGTGATACTTTGCAAGCAAAACAACATCAACGCCATCAGGACAAGTCATTATCCGGACGATCCTAAATTTTACGACCTCTGCGATGAGTACGGGATTTACGTGATTGACGAATGTAATTTAGAAACACACGGATTAAGAAGAAAGATACCTGGAAGCAAACCAGAGTGGAGCAAAGCAGTTGTCGATCGAATGGTTAGCATGGTCGAAAGAGATAAGAACCATCCTTGCGTGTTCATGTGGTCGTTGGGAAACGAAGCTGGACAAGGAAACAATTTCCAGAATATGAAGGATGCTGCGCTTGAGATTGACGCTACAAGACCAATTCATTACGAGGGAGACTACGATCTTATCGTTTCTGACGTGTTTAGCACGATGTATCAAAATCCGAAGCAATTGGCTAAAGCAGGAGAATATAGAAATGCTAGATCTGGAATGATGCACAGGATAAAACCCAAGCAATATCGTGGAAAACCGAGAATGCAATGTGAATACGCTCATGCAATGGGTAATAGCCTGGGAAACTTTCAAAAACACATCGATGTGTTTGAAAAATATCCAAACATCATTGGAGGCTTTATCTGGGATTATATTGATCAAGGACTTCGAAAAACTTCTAAGGATGGAAAAGAGTTCTGGGCTTATGGTGGAGATTTTGGAGATGAGCCCAATGATGGAAATTTTTGTATAAACGGGATCTTAATGCCCGATCGCAAGCCAAATCCATCGCTTTATGAAGTAAAAAAAGGATATCAAAATATTAAGGTTTATCCCGTTGATTTGATAAAAGGAAAAGTTATAATACATAATAAATATAACTTTATTTCGCTTGATTTCGTGAACGCATCCTGGGAAATGACCGCTAACGGAGAAATCATACAACAAGGTCAATTAAGAATTCCTAAAGTTACTCCAGGAGCACAGGTGGAAGTCGAAGTTCCTTATGAACAACCAGAATTGGAAGCTAGCACGGAATATCACCTCAAGATAAGCTTCAGTCTTGCTGAAGATAATTCCTGGGCGGAGAAAGGATATGTACTAGCCTGGGATCAATTGAAAATTCCCTACGAAAGCCCGGACTTGATGTTTTTAAGCATTGAAAAGATGTCGTTAGTTAATCTACAAGACACTATAGGGGCATACATCGTTGAAGGGGAAGATTTTAAGGTTTCTATTGGAAAAACATCAGGAGCAATTGAATCACTAAATTATAAGGGAAGAGAACTTGTCGCTAAACCACTCATTCCTAATTTTTGGCGTGCCACAATAGACAATGATCGTGGAGCATTGGATTTTGCCCCGGTAATGAAAGACACTTTAGGCAAGGTGTTAGGGGGGCGCTGGGAAGATGCAAGCAAGAAAAGGAAAGTAAAAAAGATAACCGTTAAAGAAAAAGAGACGCAAGTCGTTCAAATCACCGTGTATACGCAGGTACCTCTTTCTGAAAAACACCTAAAGACGGTCTATACAATATTTGGGAGCGGAGATATAATTGTTGAGAACTTTTTCACGCCCAGTAAAAAAATGGTGCGGTTTGGAATGCAAATGGAAGTGCCAGGAGAATTAAATACGATGACTTGGTTTGGTAAAGGCCCCCACGAGACGATGTTCGATAGAAAGACAGGTGCGGCAGTGGGAATCTACAGCGATACAGTAGAAAATCTAATTCATCATTACGTGAAACCTCAAGAAAACGGAAATCGGACAGAAGTAAGATGGGTCGCGTTAACTGATGAAAATGGAAGCGGTTTGTTTGTATCAGATGTAGGGGGGACGCTTCTTAACGCTAGTGTTTGGCCCTATAGAATGGAAGATTTAGTACTCGCCGCACACGACCACGAAGTACCCACGCGTGAAAATAACACGTTTAATATCGATTATAAGCAGCGAGGAGTAGGAGGAGACATACCTGCGCTTGCAGTGCTTCATCAAGAATTTAGACTGCCAGCCAAAAAAGATTATTATTATGCGTTTCGAATAAGACCGTATTCAAAAGAAATGGGAGATTTTAACCGTTTAAATCTATTAAGACCATCAAAGATATAAGAGAAAATTTATTTTTCTTTTAACAACTTTATTTTAATGAGTAATTGTACTGTTCTCGGTCCAAACGTGACTAAAATATAGAAATTTTCACGTCCACCGATTTCAAGCTTTTTGTTTAATATTGGAATGGTTAATTGCCTGCTTCCGTAACTACTTGCCAACTCGTGGTCGAAATGGTTGAAATCGGCCCTATTTTCCTCTGCCATCACTGTATGCATGAATTCTGAACTATCTTCTTTGGAGAGTTCTGCGAATTTATAATGCAAATCTAAATAATTACCATGCTCGTGTTCGTTTATAACCAATGATGTAGTAGTATGGTAAGAACGAATAAATAATTCTCCATTACTCAAAGTTGGATGCTTTTTCATGGTCTCGTTGAAGAGTTTTTTAAGCAGGTCAGTTAAATATAACAGTTGAGTAACGCTATAACTCCTGAGTTTTACCTTGTAAACAGCGTTAACTTCGTTATCGTTTTCAACAACTTGATCTTGCTCGATGTTTAATACTGTTTTAAACAATTCAAGATTGCCATCTCCTAAGGGATTAAAACTTTCGGGATTCATTCGATTCACGTTTCGAAACGCCCAAGTTCTTAAAATGCATTTTTGAGCAAATAATAATTCATCGGTTGCTTCTAGGAATCCTCGTGCAACTTGCGCCATTTCCAAGGTAGGGGTTGCGCTTCCTATTAATAATCTCTGCCAGCAATTTTGAACAAAACCTTTCATGCTAAAAAGTTGTTTAAAGCAATCCTTAGGAGTCATTCCTCCAAAAGATCTAGGATCTACTTCAATCCAGAGATTGGGATAATACTTTAACAACTGAAAATACAAGATGCTTTCAATTTCGCCTTCTTCTTCCACTATGAAAGGTTTCAATTCTCGTGATATGTCCAAACCGCTCAGTACGATTACATTTTTAGGATTTTTTGACAGGAACGATTTGATTTTCTGGTAAGAAACATACTCGGGATAATTATCGGGTAAGAATGAATTGCCCAAATCAATTTTCATGAAATATTTCTTGTTTTTACAATACTTTAAAAGCTCTTTTAGAGCAGAATTAGTCTCATCCGTTAAATCTAGTTGAGAATATGAGGGATAAAGTGCAATACCAACAATATCTATGTCCTTTTCAATTTTTTTTAATTCTGATACCGCATCAGTGTTAGAATCTTTAGTGGGATTAAAGGATACGATTCCTTTGAAGAGTGCCGGTTCTTTCTTAACTAACGCAATTACATCCGAGTTTGCTATCCCATATTTTCTTCCCAAATCCATTGCTTGTACCAACGCAAAATCAATATTGGAACATTTTAATTCGACTTTTTCGTCGTCTATACTAATCTTCCTACGATAAAAGCATTCTTTATCGTTAGTATCTTTTTGTTTCAAGAGATTCTTGAGTTGGTCAGACATCTCCGCATTAGTGAATATAGGCCATACGAGGGAATCAACTTGGCCATAGAGAAAAGCGTTCGCATAATTTTTTCCGAAAATACACGCAAAATCTGGTTGATATAACCTTTCAAGCATGTGACTCATAAATAAAGATTCAAATTTAAAATTATCATAAAATTGCCATATATCAATTGATATTCGTCATTTATTCTTCTTCGATTCATACACATAAAAGCACACTATGATCAAGATAAACTGTAAAACAATTGACGAATATAATACGATATCAATTAAAATCGCAGCGTTTGTATTGATTCCTAACCACAAACCCGAACAGTCCCCCCCATAGTATCTGCACATCATTAATGCCTCGTATAGAAAGTGCATGCTTATTATGAGAAGCGGGATCGTGAAGCATAATATTAATTGGATGCAAAACAAGACTTTAAAGGTATTAGAATTTTCATGCTTCTTTTTTTCTTTAAAATTTAATGGATTAGCTTTTATTTCCGTGTCTAATGAGATAACACTTGAAAATTCACTCTGACCATGTTTAGGGTCTTCTAACA
>JAEORV010000115.1 GCA_016840695.1 Promethearchaeota archaeon | reverse complement strand
AACTGGGTTAATATATTATGAAATTGCAACTTATCGTGTTAAAGATGAGTTAAAGCAGCGATTATATTTTAATAAAAGTATAGAATTAAATGAAAAAGCTTTGGATCTTGGAAGAAAAACGAAAGACAATAATATGATAATCATGATATTATGGGGGTTGATTTTAAGTGCTGCTTTTAGTGGCAGGGTGAATTATCTTCAAAAAAGGATTGCAAGCGACATTGAAGAGATCAGGAAAATAGGAACAATTTTTAAAGACAATATGGCAGTTATATATAGCAACTCACAATATATTCCTGTTATTTATTATACTACTATTAGTCAGTGGCGTATTTTTACCCCAGCTCAGAGAATATCTTACGCTAAAAGAGGGATTGAACACGCTAAAGAGGCTTTAACAAAAACAAGATCTCCTTTTTTTGCATCGATTCATCAAAATATTTCATGGTGTTATTCGCAATTAGTCGTGCTTTCAACTTCTAAATCCAAACAGACAGATTACATCGATAAAATGCTTGAATATGCAATTCTAGCAGACAAGATTGCAGAAAAATACAAAGGAAGTGTTATAAGATCCTATGGATTTGCTGCCCTTTATAAAGCTTATAAAACTCTGGCTGACATTGCTGATAGCAAGGAAGAAAGGATTAAAATGTTATCAAAAGCTATTGATGCGTCAAAAGAATACAATAAACATCCCGGGCAATCGATTTCAGGCAATATAACTTCCCAAATGAGGTTAGGGCTTCTATATGAAGAATTTGGCATTTTAAATACGAGTGATGATGCGTTGATTGAAGCGAAAGAGTTATTTTTAAATACAATCGAGGAGTGCCAGAAACGAGGATTCCTAGCTAAAGCCGCTGCTACCTTTGAATATCTTGCGCGCATAGAAGATCGACAAGGTAACAATACAACATCAGCAAGGTATTACGAGAAGGCTCAAAAAACTCACTTAGAATCGTTAGAAAACGTTGAGTATAAGCCTTTAAAAAAAAGAATCACTGAAAAATCCAATTACGCTAAAGCTTGGGGATTAATTGAAAGCGCTAAAGCATTTCATAAAAGAGAAAACCACACGACAGCACAAGAAAGCTATATAAAAGCGTACGAAATTCTTAAAAACCTAAGAAGTTTTGAATATGAAGCAATGTATTTTTCAGCCTGGGCGTCCCAGGAAGAAGCCGAACGGCTCAGCAAGCTCGAAGAGCATGAAAAAGCGATTGAGCAATACGAAATGACTAAGAATACATTTAACAAGGCAATAAAATCAATGGACGCTGTTTTAAAACGCTCTAATGATAGGTTTGTCTTAGAACGGATTGAAAAGCTTGGAAAAATAGCCGAATTAAGGATAAAATATTGTTCCGCCAGGATAAATGTTGAAAAAGCAAGGATTTTAGGAAAGAAAGGCGAGCATTGCGAAGCTGCTGAGTTATTTGCTTCAGCTGCTACTGAATTTCGATATGTCTGTAATCTTTTCAAAGTCGAGCGAGAACGAGGAGAACTTGAGGCAGTGTACTTTCTCTGTAGGGCGTGGGAAACAATGGAACTTGCGGAAAAATACGAAGATCCTGGCAGGTTCGCAGAAGCCGCTACCCTTTTTGTAAAAGCAAGTAAGACTTTTTCTGATAGTAAATTAAAATTCTTAGCTTCAGGGAACGCATCTTTCTGTCAAGCTTTAGAAAACGGGTGTATGTTTGACGAAGAGTCAGAATTAAAGGTTAAAACGGAATTATATTCAAAAATACGGGCAGACCTAAGAAAAGCTGCAATATCTTATCAAAAAGGAGGATTTGAAAATGGTGCTGATTGGGCACTAGCAACATCCACTTATTTTGACGCTGCGTGGCATCTTATCAGGGCAGACATGCAATTGGAACTTGAACAAAGAAAAGAGCTCCTTAAAATCGGATCTGAGTATTTAAGGTCTTCTGCAAAGTTATTTGAAAAAGCGGGTAATATCCACAAAAAAGAAGAAGTTCTGGAACGCCTAAACATGGTGGAGAAAGAAGAAAAAATAATGATTACAGCTTTAAACTCAATTAAAAAGCCTGACATTTCCAGAAGCACTGTTGGCATCGTCGCCCCGGCGTGCTCGCTGGAAACCAGCCAATCCCCAAGATTAGGCGAAGTCGTCCAGTTCACGGAAGAAGAAAGACGAGTCATGGAAGAAAGAAGCGCAAAAAAATACGAGATAAGCTATAAGGACTTGTTTCAAGAGTACCCTAAAGTTCAGAAGAGGGAGTGCCGTGTTGCGATTGCACAAATAGGTGTATCGAAGACGGGCAATGTAATTGGTGAATTTTTTCAAATGAAGCCTTCTGGACTCTTAGGCATTAAAGAAGAGAAAGTCGAATCTGTGAAAGCTCAAGTAAGAGATATTGTTGAAAATGCTAGCGAGGAAGGCGTTAACATCCTATTATTTCCAGAGATGGCAATTGACCTCAATTATGGCGAATTTTTAGAGGAGATTTCGGATCTTGCTAAATTATACAACATGTATATCGTTCCAGGATCCTTCCACGACCAAGAAACGAAACGAAATGTGAGTGTAGTATTTGGTCCAGATGGAATCCTCTGGGAACAAGAAAAACACATACCAGCTACCATTCATTTTGGGAAGAAGCGATTCAAGGAGGCCATAGATGTGGGGAATATTCCTCGAAAAACCATCATCTGCAATACGGAATACGGAAGGATTGCCATAGCCATCTGCCGCGACTTTCTCGACATGGACTTGAGGGTTGAACTGAAAAATTTCGAACCCCCCGTAGATATAATTTTGAATCCTGCGTTCACACCGGTTACCGCTGATTTTAAGGCGGCTCATTTCGACGCTCGCAGGTCGATTTATGCCTATTGTTTTTTCGCCAATTTCGCAGAATTTGGCGACTCGTTCATACATACTCCCGAAAAGGAACGCGTTGAAAGGACTATTCTTCCAAAAGAAGAAGGTCTGATATATAAAGATGTCGACCTCTTCAAGCTCCGTTCAGAGCGCAAAAAATGGGAAAAGGAACAAAAAAAAGAGATTCGTTTCATCCAAAGTACTAGATAGTAAAATGATTTTATATATCTAATTGGAGAAAAATAATTAAGAAAATAGTTCATTATTTACTCTATCTTGACTAATTCATTTGAAACGAAAGATCAACAACAAGTTTGGCAAGTCATTCGAGCCATTAACGACGCGTGGTTAAAGGGGCACGCCGAAGACTTAATCGATTATTTTCACGACAACATGGTAATCGTCACTCCCGATGGTAAAGAACAAGGGAAGGGGAAAGTCGCATGCGTTCAGAGCTATAAGGGATTTTCATCAATGGCGATCACTAAAGAATTCAAGGAAAAAGATTCCTCAATTCAAGTTTATGGAAATACCGCAATCGCAGGCTATACTTTTGAAATGACCTATGAGATGAATGGTAAATCTTTCGACGATGTGGGACGAGATATTTTCGTGCTAATTCGAGAAGAAGGTAAATGGTTAGCAGTTTGGCGTACGATAATCACATTATCACCAGAAAAAGAATAGAAAATAAAAAGAAATGAATTATAACGCTGCAATAGCGTCAATTTCAATTATTAATCCTTCAACCACTAGATTTGAGACTTCTACGGTGCTCCTTGCTGGAAATTTCTCCGAAACACCATTATCTTCAAAAAATTGCTTGTAAACCCGATTCATTTTTCCAAAATCTTTAAAATTTGTAAGGAATACCGTTGTTTTTACGATATTCGAAAGACTTCCTCCAGCAGCCTCAACGATTTTTTTAATATTATCCAAGACGGAACGAGTTTGTTCTTTTATGTCCGTGGTACCTGGCTTAGAAACTTGCCCCGAAACGAATAATAAATTGCCTACTTTGACTCCAGGACTATAAGGTCCAGCAACGGGAGTACCAGGATTTACTACTTCGATATCAACCATTTTTCATGCACTTTAAAATTTAATAATTAATGTAATGATTTGTACTATATATACAAGATCAGAGAGAAGTTATAATACTTCTTGAATAAATTTTTCTAAGCGAACCATTCCTTCTTTAATGTTTTCAATATCAGTGGGGTAAGAGAACCTTACAAAACCTTCCCCATTTGGACCAAAAGAGATGCCTGGACAAATTGCGACGTGAGCTTTTTCAAGTAATTGCCACGCAAACTCCATGCTCGATATTTTGAGTTTTTGAATATTTGCAAAAATGTAGAACGCCCCTTTAGGTTCTAAACAACTTATTCCCTTGATTTCGTTTAATCGTTTTACGATAAAAGCCCTACGATCTTTGTAAATGCGTAACATTTCCAAGGTCTCCTCTTCACAATCAAGTGCGTGAACAGCTGCGGCTTGAGAAATTGATGGCGCGCAAATTGAGAAATTTTGCTGGACGGGAGTCATTTTATTTATAAGATCTGGTGGTGCAATTATATATCCTAACCTCCAGCCAGTCATTGCCCAATACTTTGAGAAACCGTCTAAAATTATGAGGCGATGATGGCATCTTTCAAATTTCTTATCGCTTAAAGATGGAGCAATGATTCCATCGTAAGTCAACTCAGAGTAAATCTCGTCAGAAATGATCCAAAAGTCATGTTTTTTTACGAGATCTGCTAGTTTATCTAAAGTTTTCTCAGGAATGATCTGTCCAGTGGGATTAGAAGGACTATTGATAATTAAAGCTTTAGTTTTTTGAGTTATAGCTTTCTCGAGAGATGTTATATCCAGATCAAATTCATTTTCTTCGTGGATTGGTACGAACACGGGTTTTCCCCCAAAGAAACTAACAAAATTAGCATAACATGGATATCCAGGATCAGTAATCAAAACTTCATCGCCTGGATTAAGAAGCGTTGAGAGGATGTTAAAAAAGGCGGGACTCGTACCTCCCATTACCATAATCTGGGTTTTTGGATTAAATCTCGTCTCTCGGGTTTGAAACTTATAATCTGAAATCTTTTCTCTTAATTCTAAATATCCCAACGAATGGGTATAATGGGTTTTCCCACTTTTTATATCTGAAAGGCATCCATCCACGATTCGAGCAGGCGTGTCAAAATCAGGCTCGCCAATTTCCATGTGCACGATATCAACGCCATCTTCTTCCATTTCTAGCGCTCTTTCAAGTATTTCCATTACAATGAATGGTTTTATCGAGTCAACTCTTTTAGAAAACATCTGAAAATCTCCTATTATATCGTATAAAATATAATTAGAACATGTCTATATAATTTATGGTTTTGAAAGACGCAAAAGATATAATAAAGAGTGAATTATCTTGGGCTAATCATCCACAAGAAAACGAGATAGGAAAAATTATGATTAAACATGTTGGTATTATAGGTTGTAGCGCAGAAGGAGCCGCGCTTTGCTTTAGAACGATATGTATTGAAGCTCAAGAAAAGATGGGGGAATTTGGGCATCCAGAAATTTCCATGCACGTGCCTCCATTTTCAGAATACATGCGCCATATCCGGAACGAAGATTGGAAAAAGGTTGCGGAACTCATGCTAGTTTCCTCCCAGAAAGTTGCGAAAGTTGGCGCTGAGTTTGCCATTTGCCCTGATAATACCATTCATCAAGCCTTCGATTTAATGATTGCAGATTCGCCCATTCCCTGGTTGCACATTGCCGAAGTTGTTGGCGAAAAGGCTAAACAAAATGGATATAGAAACCTTGGAATACTAGGAACTAAATACCTCATGATGTCTCAAGTATATCCAGAGTCGCTAAAAAAATTCGGTATATCCCATATGATTCCACATGAAGATGATCGTGAGAAAATCGATTCGATAATCTTTACTGAATTAGTAAACGGTAAATTTCTCGAAAAATCTAGGCTATATTTTAACGAGGTCATCCAAAAATTGAAAAATTCGGGATGTGATGCTGTTGTCCTTGGATGCACGGAAATTCCGCTACTTATTGACCCACAGGATTGCCCACTGCCTACGTTGGATTCTACTCGCTTGCTTGCACGAGCAGCTATAGAAAAAGCTTTAAAATAATCATGTTAACTAGTATTAAAGGA
>JAEORV010000114.1 GCA_016840695.1 Promethearchaeota archaeon | reverse complement strand
AAATCTAGAGGCAACTGAAAGTATTGATAAGAGTGAAAAAGAAATTGAAAGTCTTGACGCTGAAGTTGTTGAAGTACAAAAAAGTGTTGATGAAAAACAACAAGTAATCGATTCGTTAAATGAAGAAAAAGCAAAGGAGACTGAGGTACAAAAAGCAGCTCAGACAAAATTGAACAAATTAAACAAGGATCTACAGAAATCTCAAGGAAAATTAAACGAACTAAATAAAAACAAAGAAAGAGAACAACAAATAGTTGGTTTAAATGAAGAAATAAAATCTACAGAAAAACAGGTTGAAATAATCGTAGACGAAATAGCAAAAAGCGAAGAAGCTTTAAGCGAAGAGAATGAAAAAAGAAATGCAAAACAAATAGAAATCGATAAATTAAATGTTGAAAAAGATGGATCATGGAAGAAACAAAAGGATTATCAAAAGACTTATACTGATTTAAAGTCTGATTATTCTCTCGAAAACTCGAAAATGAGCAATTTCGAATCTAAAAAAATTATCTGTAACGATCAAATAGAAACCTATTACCAGAGATCAAAAGAATACGGTTCCTTACCCCCAGTAACTGACGAACTTTCGGAAGAAGGATTGAATTCTGACATTGAGGTAGCAACAAAAAAGAAGAAAGCGCTCGAACCGGTGAATTTAAAAGCAATTGAACAATATGACGTGGTGAAAGAAAGATTTGACGAAATTGACATGCGTAGACAAACTATTCAAAGAGAAAGAAAAGCTATAACCGATGCAATTGAAAAAATTGAGCTTGAAAAAACGCGTTCGTTTATGAAATCTTATCATGAAATAAATCGAGAATTTTCAAGAGTCTTCCAACTACTTAGCCCCGGGGGCAGTGCAAAGATGATTCTAGATCGTCCTGATTCACCCTTCGAAGGAGGGATCTCTATTGAGGCTCGTCCTCGTGGGAAGAAAGTTTCAAGTCTAGAGATTTTAAGTGGAGGTGAAAAAACTTTGGTAGCCCTTTCGTTTATCTTTGCAGTACAAGAGTTCTATCCTGCACCTTTCTACGTGATGGATGAGATAGATGCCGCGTTAGATGGTCCAAATGTCCACCGAACCTCAATGGTAATCAAGGAATTCGCAACTCAAGCCCAATTTTTGGTTATTAGCCATAGAGAAGAAAATATTGTCAACTCTGACCGCATATATGGCGTATCTATGCAACAAAGCGGAATTACGGATATCTTTAGTGTTGATTTAGAGGAAGAAGCTAAAAGACTCCTAGAACTTGAAGATGTCCCCCCCAACATTCAAGAGAATTAAAGATGAATACTTAAGAGGTGATTAATAATATCTGAAAAAGAAGAGCCGACTATCGACTTCAGTAAATGGACGGTTAAACAATTACGAGAATTTAGCAGTAAGAATCACGTAAAAATCCCTACGAATGTAAAAAAGAAAGCAGATATTATTGAATTTCTTACTAAAATTGTTTCACATCCCGATTTTGTCGATCGAACTCAAGAAGAAGAGGAGGAAGAGGAATTAGAAGAAGAATTGGTGGCTGAATTTGGTGATGAAGAAGATCCTGCCTTAGCATATAAAGAAAAAATGGATTTAAAATTCTGGCACGAACCTCCTTTTTCCAGCTTACTTGATCCCGAAGTTGCTAAGGAATCGCAAATTGCGTTTTACGATTTATCCTCACTAGTAGATCAATTCTTTGATAAAATGCTTACTGAAGAATATATTAACTATAAGATTTCAGGCATTGCGCTAAAAACCTCTGCAAGCCTCCATCACTATAAAATTTCTAGCATAATAAGAGAGGAAGAGCAAATACAGAAAAAGGAAGAGCTTGAAAAACTTAGACAAAGACATAGTAGAACCATTCCTAAGGCTTTACCTCAACCCATTCAACCTAAAATGCAAATTGCTACCAAAGAAGAATTATTTGGGGCAATGAGATCTGCAATTATAGAGACTATGCAAAAGAAAGAAAAACTAAAAAGAAGACGGGAACGAAGAGACGAATTAAAAGAGAAAAAATTACAATTAAAATCAAAAGCAAAATTACCTAAAGAATTATTAAAACACATAAGTGGCAGGGAACAGACCGTTCAAGAATTGCACGAGAGTTGGCTTAAAAGAATTAAAGCCACAGCTAAATTAGAAGATACAAAAGAAGTAAACTTTTTTGAGATGATGGATCTCATTAAAAACGACGAAGAAAGTAGCATTGGAAGAAAATTCGCGCTCGTTCGGATGTTTCTCGCCTTAATGTTTTTATCAACAGCAGGCGCAAGCGGAACTGGGAAAACCACGACCGAAATAGAATTAGCTCAAGACGAAGATTTTCAAGATATTAACATTAGAATAAAATAAACTGAAAAAAAAGATGAAGTTCTATGACTAATTTTGACGAAGAAATGGAGGATAAGGTGGAAGGCGATAATACTGAAGAGATAGAGGAAACTTCAGAAGAACCACCGGAGGAAATAGAAATCGAGGATAAAGAAGACGATCTAGAATCAGATCTCATCGAAGAGATAACTGAAGAATTACAAACAACAGAGGAATCCGATTTCAACGAAGGAGAGATGGAAGAAACCTCTGGTCTTTTAGAGGGTGAAGCAATTGAAGAAACTGAAACCTCTGTAATAACCGAAGCAGACATCGAAAAACAATTGAGAGAATTTCAGAAAAATATGATTGAAGCGTCTCTTTATGCTGCTGGAAAACCATTAAATGTCGAAACCCTTTCAACAAAATTGGAAATACCAAAAAGAATCGTGGCAGAACTCATCAATGAACTTGCGTTCGATTATTTAGAACGATCCACAGCCCTCGTTATAGCTCAAATGGGAGATTCCTACCAAATGCAAATAAAACCGGAATACACAGAAAAGGTTTCCAAATTTGCTACAGGGGGCGCTATTGCAGAACGTTATTTAAGAACTTTAACTGTTATTGCGTTAAAACAACCCATTTTAAAATCGCTGGTCATAAAATTACGAGGGAGTGGAGCTTATGAGCATGTGAAATACTTACTTGACAACGGTTTAATTAATGCTGTCAAGAAAGGGAGATCTCAAGAATTAACAACCACGGAAAAATATTCTCAAATGTTCGGTTTACCAACTGATAGAGAGGCCATGAAACAGATGATGATTGCTCAACTAGGTCTTGACGACCAAGGTGGCGTGCAAGCTAATGAACCTGAAAATGAATCTCAAGGTGATGTACAAGGTGATGAACCCACTGATAACATTGATGATGAAATTCAAGAATGAATTTGATAGATAAAATTATTCCTTAAGAATCTTAAGTTGATCTTCTAAGATTTGTTTTCTAGATTTTAACTCCTCTAAGTTATCCCGCTCTTTATTCACGACTTCTGGTTTAGCTCGTTGAGAAAAAGGACCATCTAATTTTTTTTCACTTTTTTCTATTTGACCTTGTATTTTATTAATTTGGTTTGTGATTCTTTCGATCTCTTTTTCAATATCGATAATCTCATCTAATGGAAGATATGCTATTAAGTCCTTTAAAACAATTCTAGCTGAATGTTTCGGCACGTCAGATATATCAAATTGGACTTGTTCTTGATCTATATGAGATAAAACTGATATTTCAGCTATTGAATCTTTAATTAATTTTGTATTATTCCCGGTTTGAATAATTAGTGGAATTTTTAATCCTGGTTTCACGTTAAAATCTTTTCTCAGGCTCCGGATCTTGTGAATTAGCGATTTAATTAATTCGAAACTCTCATCAACATTGACATCAATAAAAATATCATTAGCTTCTGGCCAATTTGCGACGATTAATGCTGGGACTTCTTTAAAATTCTTAGGTAGATTTTGCCATAAGGCTTCTGTAATATATGGAATGCTTGGATGTAATAGCCGGAGTGTAATATCTAAAACATGTAACAAAATCGCTATGGGTGGTTCTTTATCTAATTCATTTTCATCGTAAATTCGGATTTTTGAAATTTCAAGATACCAGTCACAGAAGATATCCCAATAAAACGATCGAATTGAGCGAACAGCGTTTAAATAATCATATTCCTCGAAGTTCTTGTTCACTTCTTTCAAAAGAGTATTTAATTGAGAAAGAATCCATTGATCAGCTAACTTTAAATTACTTTTTGGAAAATCTGGATTAATTCGCGGAACCTTATCTACCTTGTTAATATGGCTAAAAATAAAATTAGCTGATTGCCAAATCTTATTACAGAAATTTTTTGACGATTTTAAGGCTCCGGGGTTTAAATTTAAATCTTTGCTTGGAATGATATTCGAAATCAATGTAAACCGTAATGGATCAGCTCCGTACTTTGCTATAATATTAAGTGGGTCGTAATCGTCAATGTTTTCCATAGATTTACTAATCTTTTTTCCTTTTTCGTCTCGAATAATACCATGAAAATATACTTTTTGATATGGTGTTTGTCCTGTTAATCCAAACGACATCATCATTTCACGAGCGACCCAAAAGAACAAAATATCATATGCTGTCTCTCGCATGTCATTTGGAAAAAACCGAATATAGTCCTTGTTTTCAATATTGGGCCAACCAAGAGTCGCAAACGGCCATAGTCCGGATGAAAACCATGTATCTAACACGTCCTCGTCTTGAACTAAAGTTTTCTCACCACAAGTAGAACACTTTATGGGCTCTTCTAATTCGCACGTCTCGTGACCGTTAGGACAATACCACACCGGTATCTGATGTCCCCACCATAACTGTCGGCTTATACACCAATCTCGTATGTTTTCCATCCATTGAAAAAACCGATCTTGTTCGCGGGGAGGAATCATTATAGTATCGCCGTTTTTAACGGCCTCCATTGCGGATTTTGCTAGATCTTGCGTTTTAACAAACCATTGAATTGAGATGTAAGGTTCAATGACAGAATTACACCTTTGACAATGGGAAATCGCGTGAGTATATGGCTCAATCTTAGTCAGTAATGTCTCCTTTTCTAAATCCTTGACAATTTCCTTGCGACATTCGTACCTATCCATGTTCGCATATTTTCCAGAATATTCTGGCAACATTCGTGCCTTTGCGTCCATAACCGTGATGAAATCTAGATTATGCTGCATTCCAATGTCATAATCGTTAGGATCGTGAGCAGGAGTTATTTTTAGAGCGCCTGTTCCAAATTCAGCATCAACATGAGGATCTGAAAATATAGGTAGCTCTCTTGCATTTACAGGTAAAACCGCTGTCTTGCCAATAAACTTCTTGAAAATTGGATGGTTTTCTGTTGTTGCAACTCCTGTGTCTCCTAATAATGTCTCTGGTCTGGTTGTAGCAACTTCGATGAATTCAGTGGCTCTTTTTGCCCATTCTCCCGAACCCCATTCTGCTGATGGTCCTTTCCAATCGTCGTTAATTATTGGATATTTAATATACCATAAACTACTCTCGTGTTCTTGCGGTTCTGCTTCTAAGTCAGAAATTGCAGATTCGCACCTCCCTGGACACCAATTAACCATGTATTCACCGCGGTATATCAACCCTTTTTTATAGAGGGTCACAAACGCTGTTTTAACTGCTAGAGCATAGTCATCATCTAATGTAAATCTATCTCGAGTCCAATCACAAGAGGCTCCCATTCGTTTAGATTGTTCCATAATTGTTGTGTGACACTTTTCTTTCCATTTCCAGACTTCTTCAATAAATTTTTTCCGACCAAGCTCTTTTCTATTAATATTTTTTTTAGCTAATTCACGCTCCACTACGTTTTGAGTGGCTATACCCGCGTGATCAGAACCGGGAAGAAATAACGCTTCCTTTTGATTCATGCGTTCATACCGCGTCATTAGATCCTCCATTGTAAGGACTATCGCATGCCCTAAATGAAGCACACCGGTAACATTTGGCGGAGGAAGAGTTATGCAAAATCTTGGTCCTTTTTCATCAACAATTCCCAATTCTCTCTGTTTTTCTGGTTGGAAAAATCCCTGTGATTCCCACCATTCGTAGATATCCTTTTCAATTTTTGAAGGTTCATGAACTTTTGGTAAATTGTTAAAATCGATCATTTTCTA
>JAEORV010000113.1 GCA_016840695.1 Promethearchaeota archaeon | reverse complement strand
TTATTGAAAAATTGAGCTATTATAAGGTTATAATTCCGTAGGTTTCTGCAATATAGGTTAGATCGTCATAGCTTGAAGAAAAAAGAAATTTTTAATCAAATTCTGAAGAGCTAGGTTGTGAATTTTTGTAATATCTACGACTTAATAATTATCATAATCTTTATTAAATTTTCATTTTTTTCCTAAAAAACAATAGGTTATTAGCATGGCAGATACAGGAATTAAGATAGAAAAAGACGAATTCGATGATCATGTCCCATTGAAATCCAAACTTGGTGTTGGATTTGCTAACATGGGAAGTTCATTCATGTCCTCAATTGGATTAGGAACGATTGATGTGTATTACCTTAAAGTATACGGTGCAGATCCGGCGCTCTTAGCGTTATCTTGGTTATTCTTTATAGTTTGGAACATGGTTAACGATCCATTAATAGGCATTTTAGAGGAAAGAACAAAATCAAGATGGGGGCGAAGAATTCCTTATTTACGGTTTGGCTGCGTTCCATACACGTTATCGTTCATTTTAGTTTGGTTTCCATTTATGCAAACAGGATTTGGTCTTTTTCTCAATCATTTATTGATGTTGTTCATATTTGACACTTTTTACAGCATGACGGGGCTTATTACATTTAGTTTACCTGCTGAATTGGCAGTAACTGCCAAAGAAAGAGTTAAAGTCACCTTGTTTACCGTGGCTTTTGGAATGACTGGAATGATATCTCGTTGGATCATGGAACCCGTCTTCTTATCAGGCGATCATCCAAATCAACTCCTGTTTCAAATCGTAGTCACGATATTTGGAATCATTTCCGGCCTCTCGATCTTTGCTAGCAGTTATTTAATTAAAGAAAGGCTCTACACGCAAAATGAAGAAGCTTTTGGATTTGTTAAGAGCATCACTGAAACGCTGAAAAATAAACCATTTTTGATAATTGAAGTAGCTATATTTTTTATGGTCATAATGTCTGAGATGCTCTTCAACGGTTTTATCTACCTGTTCGATTATGTGTTTTTGTTTAGCGAAATTTCAATTTTCTTCTTCATTCCTGCTCTTATCATTTTAATAGTGCTAGGAGTATGGGCGAATAGCAAGGTTGGAACGTGGGGGCTCAAAAAAGTGATGATCTTAGGGGGTTTAATAGCAATGATTGGTTATATCATGACATTTTTCGTAGGAATGGCATTTAATTCAAAAGTGCCATTTGAATTAGGGTCTTTTGGGATAGCTTTCATAGGTTTGGGTTTATTAATGTTCATGCTGAATCAATCGCCCCTCATGGGGGAGGCTATAGATAACGACGAGATTTTGACAGGTAAGAGAAGGGAAACCACGTATTCAGGAGTAAATGCGCTAATCACCAAACCCGCAGTTTCGATTGCTCACTCTTTATTATTAGGGATCATTGCGCTTTTTGGATATAAACAAGATGTTGCCGTGTCAGCTCAACCTCCAACTGTCGCCACGGGAGTTTTAATTGCGTTGACGATCGTACCAATTATTTGCATTTTCATTGCTTCTGCGGCATTATATTTTAATCCTCTTGAGGGCGAAGATTGGCAAGCAAAAAAGCGTCATCTGCAAGAAGTCCACAAACAAAAAGAGAAGGATTACGTGGAAAGTTTAAAGAAAAAAGAGTTATAAAGAATATTTTTAGTTTTTAACAAATTCTCTTATATTTGAAGCTACTAACTCAGAGGCGTCGTGCATGACCCAATGACTCGCGCGTTCTAGCCGGATCACTTTCAAATCCTTTACATGCTCGTCCAATCCTTCAATGACGAGCGGTCTCACGAAATTGTCCTTCATTCCGTGCATGTATAACGTGGGCACTTCAATATATCCAACTGATTCTTGGATTCCTCGATTTGCGCGATAATATTGTACCCCGCATAATACCGAGTTAGGTTGAGACCAGGATTCAATATATAATCGCTTGTCTTCTTCTGTAAACGCACCTCTTTTCCTTGCAGTGCCAAAAACAGACGCTTTCAATCCCATCATGTCGTTTTTTAGCAAGCTTTGTTCCCCGCCGGGTTTTAACAATTCAAACATGTATCCACTTGACCTTCTTTGTTTTGCGTTTTCTGAAAGCTTTTTTCTAAAGACTTTTGGATGTGGAGCGTCCATAGTGACGAGCTTCTTAAGCATGTTAGGATACTTGTAAGCAAAAGCCCATGATATTATCGATCCCCAGTCGTGTCCTATAAGAGTGAACTTCCCGAGATTTAACTTCTCGCTCAATATTTTAATGTCTTCAACTAATTTTTCTACTGCATAATTCTCGACAGCCTCGGGTTTATCTGAAAGGTTTATCCCCCGCGTGTCAGGCACGATCAGCTTGAACTCGTCCTTTAATCCTAAAATTACATGCTTCCATCCATACCAGAAATCGGGAAATCCGTGCAGAAGCACTAATGGTTCTCCCGAACCAACGATCATCGTATGTAGTTTCACGCCATCATGGCATTCAATGTATTTTTCTTCCATTCCCTCAAATTGTTCCATTTTTTTCACTCATTTTTTTCTTAAAATCGTGATTTTAAAAATATTACATTTTATCTATTGAGTATTTTATCAAGGTGTTCTTTCGTCGATAATCCCGAGTCTATTAAACAACTTTCAATCATCTCGAGGTCTTCTATCGCAAATTTTGTCAAAGCTTTTTTCCATCCGCGTTTTAATGCGACTGCTTTTATAAAAAGTGCAGCTCGGAGTATTTTGATATCAAAAATATACAATTTATTCTTTTTAATCCCGTTCAAGTATTTTTTAGCAGCAAAATCTGCTTGAATGCCACCTTCGTAAAACCTTGTTGCAAAAATCTCTCTAAATACTTTAAATCTCTCCTCTATTTCATTTTTATCTAATGAAGGGGAAAAGAATTTTGGATCAATGGTTACTGGACTTGAACCCGCCATGTTTGTATACACCCGTGTCGGGCATATTACTGAGAAATCTAACCCTGTATTGTAAAATTCACTTTTTAAAGCCTCAGTTAATCCGACCACGGCAAACTTTGAAGCGACGTAATGAGGATGGTAAGGTAATCCAACAACTCCAGCTCCAGAACCTGTATTTACAATGTGTCCTGAACCACGTTCTAGCATTTTTGGTAAAAATACATTCATTGAGTAAATAATTGACCATAAATTGACATCCAGTACTCTTTTCCACTCATCAAGGGGAATCTCTGTAAAGAAGCCACCTCCCGCTACCCCAGCGTTGTTAATTAGAAGGTCAAGTTCTCCAAATTCTTGATAGAATTCGTCTGCGATTCTCTGAATGTCTTCTAATTTTGAAACATCGCATTTTGAGGCGTGTATAACTGCTCCTATAGCCTCGATCTCTTCCTTAACTTTCTCTAAACCTTTAGTATCAATATCAACTATAAATAGGTTCATGCTTTCTTTTGCCAATAAGATCGCTAAACATCGCCCTATACCAGATGCAGCTCCTGTAAGCAAACAATTCTTTCCTTTCAATTTTTTCATATTTAACATCACTATCTTTCAAAAACAATTATATTGATATTTAATTTAATTCTATAAAACCTTTATTAAGACTTACATCAACATATATCACATGATATATTCAAGTGTAACCTTTATTGTACTCCCAGGAATTATTATCATTTCGATAATCATAGAAAATATCGCTTCCCATCTACTTCGTGGTAGTTATGTGTGGCAATACAATAAGCCTCATTTTTATTTGTCTCAAAGGATATACATGCGATTTGAATTTTTGGTAATGAGACTATTGCTCGCTATTTCAAAAGTTTGGATAATAAGAAATTCAAGATTTCTGCAGTTATTTTTAGTAAAATCAATTACTTCCTTGATACAATCTGAAGTCTATACCTTAGAGGAATGCTTGAAAATCATTGATTCTCTTTATAAGGAATATCCTAACGCTTACGTGGGGATTCGAATTTGCCCGTGTCGACAAGCCAGAGAGAAATATGATAAAGATTTGCCCAATATCACGGATTTAACATTTGTTTATTCGAAAACTCCAGGTGTAAAAAAACATGTCCAGTTTACTAAATACATAAGTATAAAGCAAGCAAAAGAACTATTAAGAAAGTTTGACAACGCCGGACTCATTCACACCATGTTTGGTAATTGTGGGAATGTCATAGATGGTGCTTTCAGTCTTGCCATCTGTAATTGTAATCGTGATGTCTGCATTCCTCTTGATGTTGGATTAGATTTAGATTTGATTAAAATACTCTACACAAAACCGCATAATCTAGCAATAATTGACCAAGATAAATGTAAGGGCGTTGAAAATTGCGGAAAGTGCCTCGAAATATGTGGTTTTGATGCGAGAATAATTGATAAAAAAAACGGAAAAGTAAAGATTATCAACGATAAGTGTTATGGATGTGCTTTATGCGCTCATCATTGTCCAGAGGGAGCAAATTCGATAAAATTTCTTCCTAAAAATAAATTAAATTTCTATCAAAATTTATTTAAGAACATACAAGAACGCTATCTTTTAAAAGAAAACTAGTTGATGAATACTTCAATTATTTTTAAAAATATTTCTAAATTCTCAAGAAAAACGCCATAATAGTAAAGATTAGAAGAGGAAAAAATATCGAGATTCCGAAATTTCCTCGATCGACGCATATAATTTTAATCACATCAGTAATTAAGCAGATTCCAACAAATATTAAGGCTAAAAACACTGCTAAGTTTCCAAAAAGCATCGTATGTAACAGTGGAGCAAATGCAATGAATATTAACAAAAATACGCTCAATAGAGCAAACATTGAAGCCCCAATTTCAACGATAACATTGGATAGCATTTCTTTTCTGGAATAATCACCCAGTAAAGCGTCCACTTTATTTCTCAAGATCCTTTCCTTGAAAATCTTCACCATAAGTTGAATTCCTCCGAAGAAAAATAATACCGTGAGCACCATGAATAAATAGTAAACCGAATGAGGGGCAATCCTCATAGGAAATTTGAGAAAAAATGCTTGAATATTCCACTGAATATAGATACTCAAGAATAAAACGCTTCCAAAAGACACGCTCTTAATGACTTGGTACTTATCGAGTCCATAAGTCTTCCAATCGACATCCTTTAGACTAATGCGGGCATTCTCTTTTTTTTGCAAAAATATAACAATGAAAATCCCTCCAATTAATAGAATACATCCCATTATCAATATTGGACTTAATAAAGATTCAATTGGTTGGTTGAAAAAGCTTGGTACAAATGTGCTGAACAACCCAATCAAGGCGCTGATTACAATAAAGGCAAGAATTATGGACAATACAATATAACTTTTTATTTGAATTGCTGATTCTTTTCCTGCTGATGAAGTTTTTCCTTTCATTCTCTTCCATAAATCAACTTCAGCTTGGTCGGGCAAGTAATAAAGCGTCATGAAAAACGCAAAATAGAATAAACCACCTATCGTTCCTACGATTAAATCAGCAAAAATACCATAAGTCATTCCGATTGCTCCAATAAAAGATAATAAATATAAAATCACCAAAAATAAAACAGTTCTAGTGAAAGATCCCCTGCCAAACGTGAAATCAATGAAATCATCATCGGATTCCTTTTGTTTAAGGATTTTTTCTTCTTCTATAGCCCTATTCTTTGCAATCCTTTTATTATAAAATAAAATTGAAACAATGAGAAAGAGGGGGATGAGAGAAAATATAAAAAATAATAAACAACCGTAAAGTAATGTTGAATTAAAGAGTAATGCATGAGTAAGTACAATATCGCGATGTTGAGAATATTTTTCGAGATCACTGGACCAACTATAGCTTAAGTTCACGTTCTTCAATTTTTCTTCCATGAAATTGATTGCGCAATAATAAGCCGTGTAATTTGGATCTTCAAGCATGTAATGGTTATCATTTACGGATAGGTAACACGCGCTTTTATTTAATTGTATAATTGAATCGTATCCTTGCCCCGATTGGTTTGTAAGATCATATAGAGTATCCCGAGAAGAATGAATAAACATTAATGAATTATTTTGAGCATTAGGCAAATTTTCAACCGCGTCAAATTTAC
>JAEORV010000112.1 GCA_016840695.1 Promethearchaeota archaeon | reverse complement strand
ATTGATTTAAAATTACAAAAGAGTAAATTAACTTTAGAAATCCTTGAAATGATTGAAAGAGAACCGGGGATTTGGAATAACTTCATCACCAAACGGATGAAAGTCGATCATAAAACTATACAATACCATATCAATAAATTAATAGAGCTTAACTTAATTAACTTTAAAAAAGAAGGAAGGAAAAAGAAAATTTATCCAAATTTTGATTCAGAGTATTATAAAAAGAAAAACGATGATAATCTTTAGTCGTGTATCGCACTTAAGTTAATTTCTCTTATCTTTTCAAGGTTCATCTTTACGACTTCCCGATCGTAAGTTAGTAGGCCGTTAACTTCTCCTTCAACATCAGTTATCTGGGTGTAGATCCCAGCAGATAGTCCTTTTTCCTTGAAATCTTTTAGTTTGGTGATCAAATATTCGTAAAGACTTGTCATATCTTCTATAGTTTCAAATTTTTTGTACACGAACTTGATCTTAATGTTCCACATGTGCTCATCGATTTTAAATCCTAACCCTCCAAATTCCCCGCACACTGCCACGCGTTCTTGGACGTCTTTAGGATAGCAAGGTCCCACGTACTTATGACAATCACAAATATCTCCGCTTCCTCTATTATACCACCCACTCGCTTCATTAACTAAGCGAGAGGGATCTTGGTTTTTTACCATATTAGTAGTTTGTTCTGTGTTAAATTGTCCCCATCCTTCGTTAAAAGGAACCCAAACGATTATACAAGGATAATTATAGAGCATATCAATCATTTCTTCAAGTTCGTTATAGAAGTTCGTTTTTGATCGATTTTCCTCTCTTTTAAAAATCATATTCACGACCATTCTTAAGAGAGTCATTTTTCCTCCGTTAGGCATGTCCTGCCACACGATCATTCCCATTTTATCGCAATGATAATACCATCGTGCGGGTTCTACTTTCACGTGCTTCCGTATCATGTTAAATCCAAGCTTCCTTGTTATCTCAATATCATATAAAAGGGCATCATCTGTAGGTGCAGTATATAATCCATCAGGCCAATATCCCTGGTCCAAAGTACCATATTGAAAAAGAATCTCGTTATTCAACGCGAGTCTTTTCACTCCGTTATCGTCTTCCATAACGCTAATCTTTCTCATTCCAAAATAACTTGATACCTCGTCTAATACTTGCTCATTTCTCACGAGCTTGATTGACAGATCGTATAGGAAGGGATTGTTGGAGTTCCAAAGCTTAGGATTTGGAACTTCTATCGAAATTTCTTTATTAGGATTTCCTTTAATCGTGGATATTTCTGTTTTTTCATCTAAAACAGTGATTTCTAAAGCATCCCCTGCATCAGAATTAAATACATCAGCATTAAAATCCAATTTATTATTATCAATGTCAGGAACCATTTTCAGACTTTTAATATAAGAGTCAGAGACGGGTTCTAGCCAGACAGTCTGCCAGATCCCGGACACTGCAGTATATTTAATAAAACGCGGTTTTAATGTTTGCTTCCCTCTTTCTACACCTCCTTTATTTGTTGGGTCCCATACTGACACGATAAGCTCATTTTCACCGCTTCTTTTAAGAAAATCAGTTATATCAAAAGAAAAAGGAACATATCCCCCTTTATGGTTACCAACTTCCCTATTATTTATCCATACAGATGCTTCCCAATCTACGGCTCCAAAATGCAATAAAATCCTTTTACCATTCCACTCTTTCGGAACTGAGAAGAATCGCCGATACCATAATCTTTGCTTATGCGTGAGTTTTCTTTTCACACCAGATAACGCTGATTCTACAGGGAAAGGGACTAAAATATTCCCATCGTAAGAACCTACTTCTTTTCGAGATTTTTTCTGGATAGTATAGTTCCATAGACCATTCAGATTCAACCATTCCTTGCGCTCTAATTGCGGTCGAGGGTATTCAGGAAGCGGTTCTTCTGGATTTACATCATTTACCCAGCGCGTCATTATCTCTCCTTTCACAGGTTCCCATTCTTGACTCATTCTTTTGACCATTCTAAGTTTTTTTTTATAATATGAAAAATTAAATACGAGATTTATATTATTAGGTATTGATTTAGTTCAAAAAAACAACAACAAAATAAAAGTGATTAAAACGATTAAACCAGAAGTATTATTAGATTTCATAAAAGAGAGAAGGAGCATCAGACAGTACCAAGAAAAAGAAATTCCAGACGACAAGATCGAAATGATATTAGAAGCGGGTCGGTGGGCGCCAAGTGGTTCAAATAAACAACCTTGGGAGTTTATGGTGGTGAAAGACAAGGATAAAATAAGAGAAATAGAAAAGACAGCCTCTTACGGTAAGTTTATCAAACAAGTCCCCGTTCTAATCGCAATTGTAGGCAAACCTTCAATCAATCCTAAATGGTACGTTCAAGACACTTCGTTAGTCTCGATGAACATGATGTTGATGGCATGGGCCCTAAAGATTGGAACGTGCTGGATTGGAACTATGAACCGCGATAAAGCCAAAGAAATATTAGGCGTTGAAAAGGACGATTTCTTGCTCACGGTTTTACCACTTGGCTACATAAAAGGCGAAATACCTAATCCCACGTCGAGAAAGGATTTGAAAAAAATTAAAAAGGAAATCTAAAAAAATAAAAACTATCCCCTAACCATTGCCAGGTCGTCATCTCGCGTCTCGTTTTTTCACGCAAGAGTCATTCTTACTGGGGATTTTTGAAATATCTGTCGATTAATACTGGAATCATTTTTACAAACGGTCTATCGGTCTTATCTTTCCCGATATATCTCCATACGATAATGCCTTCCTTATTGATAAGAAATTTACTCGGTACCGCTTGTTTCACCTTGAGTTTTCCGACGCTTTCGGCCAACCAACCAACCTCATACTCATTAGCGATCTTTGCTCCGCGATCAGAAATCATGTCCATGGCAAGTCCATACTCGTTTTTTAGGTTCTTGAGTAGATTAACTGAATCACTTGATATTGAAATTAATTTAACATTTCGCTCTTCAAAGTCATTGATATATTTAGTTAATACTTGTAGATGTTCTCGTCAATAATCTCACCAAACACCGCGAAAAAAGTCAATTACCACGCCATCGTGCTTTCTAAGTAGATCCTTTAAATTCACGGGATTTCCAAAGATGTCAACCGTATTAATTAAAGGAGCTTTAGATTTAAGCGGGAGACCTTTCGGTTTTTGGGGATCTTTATTTAAAATTCAATCACCTCACATCAAAAATATAATTATAATCTTCATGAATTAATTGTTTTTAAATCTGCAGTTATTATTTACTACTTCATTGAAAAGAATTTATACTCGTAATCGCTTTTGTATAGTATGGCTCTTGGATATTTTGGGTTGGTTCTCCATGCACATTTACCGTGGTGTAAGAAATCTGGTACTTGGCCTGCAGGTGAAGAATGGTATACTGAGGCAGCTTTGGAAACATACATTCCCATGCTCAATGTTTTAAGAGAGTTAAAGGAACAAGGGATAAAAACGGCATTGACCATAAACATTACACCCATATTAGCAGAAATGATGACCGACGATTATATGAAACAACGATTTACTGAATATATGGAAAATCTGATTAATAGAGCTAAATCAGATATCCAAAGATTTGAAAATCACCCTCAAAGAAAAGATATTGCAGAATTTCACTTGAAGAATTTCGAACATGTGCTTGATACTTATTATCATAACTATCATAGAGACCTTCTAGGCTCTTTCAAGTGGCTTCAGGACGAGGGAATGATTGAATTGATAACCTGTGGTGCCACTCACGGATTTTTACCCTTGTTTGAAAGCGACTCGGGTATTTTTTCTCAAATTCAGCTAGCAGTAGACACTCATAAGAAATATTTTGGCAAACCACCGAAAGGAATTTGGCTTCCCGAGTGTGCTTATAGGCCTCAGGAATATAGAGATGGCAGATTAAGAGAATCCATTGATTATTGGGTTAACAATTCGGGTATAGAGTACTTTTTCGTGGATAGTCATGGTATTTTAGATGCAGAAATGATTGAAAGTAAGAACGATATTGGGTTATATACCAATTTTGGTTATAATTTAGAAACAGGAGTGTCGGTCTTTGGCAGGAATAAGAACACTAGCAGGCAAGTATGGGACGCTCAGATAGGATATCCGGGAGACGCTTCATATCGAGAGTTTCACAAGAAAGATCACGAATCTGGCTTGTATTATTGGAGGATTACCGATAAAACGCTAGGAAAAGAAGAAAAAGAGCTCTATAATATCAAAAATGCACGAGAAAAAGTAGAATTTCAAGCAAATCACTTCGTTTCGCTTATGAGCGAGGAATTACAAGGATTTTATGAGAAATTTAATCAGGAAGGAATCATAGTTTCACCTTACGATTTCGAGTTATATGGACATTGGTGGATGGAAGGAATAGATTGGCTTAAAAGAGTTTTTGAATTAATTGATGCCCACGAAAAAATCGAAATGATTACCATATCTGATTATGTCTCAAAATACAAAGCCCACTTTTCCACAATAAGGATGAAAGAGAGCAGTTGGGGTGAAGGAGGCCATTTCCAAGTCTGGAAAAACAAGGAACACGGGTGGATTTGGCCTTACATAAACGGGGCAATTAAAGAATTTGAAACTGTTTTAGAAACAAACCATAACTTGGATGATTGGGGTACAAGAATATGCAATCAAACTGCTCGTGAATTAATGTTGATGGAAGGAAGTGACTGGCCGTTTCTTCTCTATACTAAGCAAGCGAAAGAATATTCGAACCAAAGGTTCCATAGACATCACCAGGGATTCAATAAATTAATCTGGGCCGCTAAGAATCCTGATGAGAAATTTAGAATCTCTCTCGCAGAATTAGAAGAAATGGAATTAAGAGATAGTTGTTTTCAAGAGATAAATCTTGAATATTTCAAAAAAAAGTGAGAAATTAAAAAATAATCCGCTGGATTAAAAAAAGATGCAGTTAACTTGGTAAAAGTGGCTTATAGGATTAACCGTAATTTGAAACAGTTGCTAACTATCATGATTAATCCTATTCATGATGTTATATCTAAAAATCTTCGTCTATATCCTCTTCCCAATCACCATCGTTATAATCATCATCAAAATCTGCGAATTCGTCTTCGTAATTCTCCCAAAATTCATCCTCTTTTCTTTTCTTTGGACCAATGGGCATTTTTTTTTAATCCTCTCGTTTTTTATTTGCTTTGATTAAATTAAAAAAATTATATATCTACAATTAAATGATTTATAATTCTAATATTTAAATGTTTTTGATATAATCTAGAAATGCTATTGTATGAGAAGTCTTAAATGTTGGCATGATATCGCTATTAAGTCGGGATCGTTAAGTCTATGATGAAACTAATTATGAATAGTTTTTATTAAGTTGAAAATTAAGACGATGAGTTTTTAAAAGTTTAATAGTTGAGCAATATTAATAAAATTGATTGAAAACTGATAAAATAATAAGTTAAACTATAAAATAAATATAGCTGCAGCTAATATCGTGCACCATTCCCCTTCTTTCTTAACTACCGCAGATTCTGTTATATTTTTACTTTCTACGATTTTTCCATTTATTTCATAATTCTCCCGTTTTTCGCCATAATTTGCTTCTGGATCGAACGGGATTCCTAAGGCTGTAGCAAGCATTTCAACAGCTAGATCTTCAGCTAACTCGCCTGATTTTGCGGCGCGCTCGTCAAAGGCATTATGTTCTCTAAGATATCCATAATCTCCTTGGTTTTTTGGCTTTGCTACACCTATCGATGCTGCACAAGTCTGACCTATTTTATTACTGCTTGTATAGCTTAAAACCGCGTACAAGATCTGGCCTGGTAAGAGTTTTTTCAATCCTTCATCCTTCGTGATCTCAATACAATCAGGTGGTAAAATGGATGTTACTTTTACGAGGTTAAATTTCTCAATTCCCGCAGAACGTAAGGCTTGTTCGAGAGACACTAATTTGGAATGATGATACCCAATTCCTTTGACAAAAAACACGTATTTTGGGATCAACATAGCACATATCCGTTATCTTTTGGTTCGATAATATCTTTTTTTAGGAATTTTTCGAAATGAAATCGAAACATGATTTGTT
>JAEORV010000111.1 GCA_016840695.1 Promethearchaeota archaeon | reverse complement strand
CATTGGTTGTTTACCATTGTAGTTTTTGGGGGTTTAGCTATAGGAGGAATCTTTTTTGGTTTACTCATTCTCTTTTATGATACGCTCCTCCCAAAATTACTCGGATTGTACATGGTTTTTGTACCATCAACTAGCGCAGCAGTAGCATTTGGTTTAGGATTTCAACCTATTTTTGAATGGATAATGTTTATATCAATACTAGCATATTTGACAGTCGGTGGACTCATCGTGTTAAAACACATAAATCAAGAATTAGCTGCGAGATAAGCTAATGGAACTTTTTCTTTTTTCTCTTATATATCTTAGTTGGATCTAATTAATCCCAAGTTCTTTTAGCAGTTTATCTAAGATTTCCCTCGTTATTTTTGGATCTGCTTGACCTTTCGTTTTTGCCATTACCTTTCCAACTAATCCTTGTTTAGCTTTAGGTTTTTTGCGACAATCCTCAACAATTTTAGGATTTTCCTCTATTACTTGTTTACATATATCTTCAAGGACAGTTATATCTGAGATTGCTTCTTTCCCTGATTTCTTTATTATCTCTGAGATTGCTGTGCCTTTCATCATCTCACCAACAAAGGTTTTAGCGATTTTACCCGTGATCTTTCCTTCTTTTATCGACCTTATTAATTCTACTACTTGTTTTGGCTTTAAATTCGTCTCGTTTATCCTTTTATTATTATCATTTAACCAACCAGAAATGTCGTTCATTAACCAATTACAATAAAGCTTGTATTCTTGTGGACCAAATGTCTTTTCAGATTTAATACCTTCTTCGAAAAAATCAGCGATGGTTTTATCTAATACTAAAACCTCTGAATCAAACTCTGATAATTGATATTTCTTCTGATACCTTTCCTTCCTTTCTTTTGGCATTTCGGGGAGTTCTTTTTCGACTTTTTCGATGTAACTCTTATCAATTTCTATGGGGACTAAATCTTGTTCGGGAAAATATTTATAATCGGCTTCAAATTCTTTGTTTCTAAGACCAATTGTCTTTTGACCGTCCCAATGTCTTGTTTCTTGAATTAATTCTCTTCCTTCTTTTATAGCAAGTTTTTGACGCTTTTCTTCGTATGCCAAGGCACTCTCGACTTCTTTGATTGAATTTATATTCTTTACTTCAGAGCGTTCATAACCTTTTACTGAAATGTTAGCATCAACTCGGAAGGCCCCCTCAAGATTCGTGTCACAAATTCCCGTGTATTGAATGATTGCCAGTAATTGCTTGAGAAATTCCCGGGCTTCTTCTGGAGAGCTCATGTCGGGTTCTGAAACGATCTCAATGAGCGTGGTACCGCTCCTATTGTAATCTACTCGCGTGTAAGGTGATTTGGATATGCTCCCTTCGTGAACGAGTCGTCCAGGATCTTCTTCTAAATGGATTCTATTAAGTTTTATCTCTTTTACTTTATCTTTAATTCTAATTGGCACTATTCCGCCGTCAGCAAATGCTTTTCCTCCCGCCTTATTATACATAGTTATCTGAAAACCCCGAGGAAGGTCTGGGTAATAATAGTTCTTTCGAAAGAAGAAGAACCTTTCATTTATGTCGCATTTCAAGGCTAAAGCTAAGCGAGTAGCAAATTCAATTGCCTTTTTATTAATGACTGGCATTGCACCAGGTAGACCTAAACAAGTCGGGCATGTGAAAGTATTTGGAGCTGAACCTCTATAATCACTACTACAGCTGCAAAATAACTTTGATTTTAAAGCTGTTAATTGAGTGTGGATTTCCAATCCGATCATTACTCCATCATTATTGGGCATGATTAATTCCCCTCATTCAATGGTGCGATTTTTTTGTATATTTGAAGTTCCTGTTCGAGCAAGTATCCAATGTTTAGAATACCTTTCTCGTCAAAATAATTACCAATTATTTGAAATCCAATAGGTAATCCATTTCCATCAAATCCACAAGGAATCGATAAAGCGGTTAAACCCGCTAGATTTACAGGACAAGTAAGCACGTCCATCATGTACATTTGTAAGGGATCGTCCACTAATTCACCAATTTTGAACGCCGTTGTGGGCATTGTTGGGCAGACGATTGCGTCGCATTTTTTATATGCTTCTTGAAAATCGTTCTTTATTAGTGTTCTCACTTTTAGCGCTTTAATGTAGAACATGTCATAGTATCCCGCAGATAAAGCGTAAGAGCCTAACATTATCCTTCTCCTAACTTCGGCGCCGAATTTTTCGCCTCGAGTCCGGCTAAACACTTCAAAAACGTCGCCAGTTAGATTTTCGCTCATCTTGCCATATCTTAACCCGTCAAATCTTGCTAAATTAGAACTTGCTTCGCTCATGGCAATTAAATAGTAGGTTGGAATAGTGTATTCAAGATGTGGAAACGAAACTTCAATAGTTTTTGCTCCCAGTCCTTGTAAAATATCGATTGACTTGTTTACTGAGTCCTTCACTTCATTATTAATACCTTCACCAAAAAATTCTTTAGGCACGCCAAGTACTTTGTTCTCAATCGAGTTGTTAAGGCTTTCTGTATACGCATCTACTTTTTCATTAACCGTGGTCGAATCTAACTCGTCGTATCCTGCCATAATCTCGAGTAATAACGCACAATCTCTTACGCATCTTGCCATGGGACCAATCTGCTCTAAAGAATTTGCATAAGATACCAACCCATATCTCGAAACGCGACCATAGGTGGGCTTTAATCCAACAATTCCACAATATGCGGCTGGACTCCTGACACTCCCACCCGTATCGCTACCCAAAGCAAATATAGATTGGCCTGCCGCAATACACGCACCAGAACCCCCGCTAGAACCTCCAGGAACGCATTCTAAATCCCAGGGATTCTTAGTAGGCCCATAACAACTGTTTTCCGTGGATCCCCCCATGGCAAACTCGTCCATATTAGTGCGACCAATGCAGATCGCCCCCTCTTTTTCCACTAATCGCTCCAGCACAGTTGCATTATAAGGTGGACGATATCCTTCGAGTATTTTAGAACCACAAGTAGTTGGACTATCTTTTACACATATACACCCTTTAATGCTTAATGGTGATCCATAGAGCTTTCCAATTGATTTACCCTCATTTAATGCGCGATCAAATGACCTTGCTTTTTCCAAAGCGCTTTCTTTAGATAGATGTGTATATGAATGCAATAGTTTATCTGTTTTCTCAATTCTCTCGAGATATAATTGAATTATCTCCTCGATCTTTATTTCTCTCTCCTTAATCTTCTCGATTATCTCGTGTCCCATTAGTTTAAAAGTTTTCATGAGAATTAAACCAAAAGCATGACTATTTCATTAAATAATTGGTGAAACATGTATACTCTCAAGAGGTAATGCTTTCTAAAAAATTTTGTTTAATAATAAAATGTGAGAAGAAAAAAATAGAAAAAAGTTGGAATTTGTTTTGATTATTTAAGTCCTAACTCTTTGTTTATCTGTTTTAGAAAGGCCACTCCAAGCGGAATAATCCACCCGAATACCGCAAATAGCATCATCCATTCAAAGAAGGGCCATTGGGTAATCACTGTTGCCACCATCATTGGAAAAGGAAAAATTATCATCTCAATTGCTACAATAATGATTATTGTCTTAGAAACATTTAAGTCGAAGACCTTTGGAATCATTGAAGCATATTTGAGTCCAATCACTCCAAGGAAAATCCCTGCAATAATGAGGTTTAGAAAGACAACCATTGAAAAAAATTCGTGTAAATCTAAGATACCAACCATCGCAAGGCCCCCTGTGGCATATTCCAAGGAATCTGCTATATCCTCGCTAAAGAATCCAATTCCAAAGAAACCTATCATTCCAAGTATCATAAATATCAAAGCAAGATTGCTTAGATTCTTCCCTAGCTTTCCTGGCGTTTCTTGTTGATCATATATCGTGCAAAATCGCTTTTTCAAATAAAACGATACAGGTACTAAGAGCAGACTGGTTATCAATGCAGCATCGTCAAGAAAGAACGGTATCGGACTATAATTCAAGGAACCTAGGTTGCTAATATAATCCGTGAAGATGCTATAACCTGCTTGATCTACTGGTAATTCAGTCATTCCAACTTGATTCCATATCGCAGAAGCCATCCAAATTCCTGCAGGATCAAGTAACGATGCTATTATAGCTCCTATAATTAGCGATGGAACGAAAATTATAAGAGCTCCTTTAATACAAAGCCGTACAACCTTTGGATTTACGAGAAACTCGTAGGTCTTCTTTCTTTGAACTTCCAGTTTTTCTTTTAGTGTCATTTTTTTTTCACTTTAGATATTATTTTGTAAGAAGATATAATGATATTATTTAGTTGTACTCCTTAATAAAGCTTCTAAATGCCGTTAATAAAGAGATTAATATCATTTCAATTTCATTAATTTTCTTGAAATAAAAAACAAATAAAAGAAAATGTATATTTAATAGGTTATAATAAATTTTTAAGCGATTTAAAATGAGCAATCAATCCTTAATTGAAAAACTTGGTTTTGAAGCCACGGATAAAGTGGTAATTTTCCATATCGACGACATTGGTTTTTCACACTCAGCAAATATAGCTGCGTTTGAATGTTTAGATCTTGGAGTTGCCAGTTGTGGATCGATTATCGTTCCCGCCCCGTGGCTTTTGGAAGCTGCAGAGATATGCAAGAAAAATCCAAAATATGATGTTGGCGTGCATTTAACTCTCACGTGTGAATATCAGCTCTACAGGTGGCGAGCCTTGAGTAGCGTTGATCCAAAAACCGGCTTATTAGATAAAGATAGAGGGCTTTGGCGCACCATGGAAGAAGCAGTAAAAAATGTAAAGCCAAGAGCTGCTGAAGCTGAAATGCGAGTACAAATTCAAACCGCTTTAGATTGTGGAGTAGATGTTACCCATATCGATGCACATATGGGTTCCGTGTTAGATCCCAAATTTATACCTCTTTATTTAAAGATGTCTCGAGAATTTAAAATCCCTGCGTTCCTGCCACGGATTACAAGAGAGGATCTAGTCTTAATTGGATTAGAGGAACAAGCAGATTTTTATTTACAGATGTTCTCAAAATTAGTGGAAAATGGCGTTCCACTATTAGACTATGTTATCTTAGATACCATGAACGAACAACCCGATAAAGTTGATTATTATTGCAAGCGGTTTGCAGAAATTAAACCTGGACTAACACATTTTCTATTTCATCCAGCAAAGATGAGTCCAGAATTAAATGCAATTGTCCCTGAAACTGCGAGTGCAAGAAATCAGGATTACGAGGCATTTACCAATCAGAAGTTAAAAGAATGCGCGGAAAACAACGATTTAAAGATCATTGGATACAGGGAACTTCGTGAGGTTATATAAGGTTATAAATCAATAAAAAAAAAGAAAAGTATAAAGTTTCAGCTCATCTTGATGCTAATTCCTTCTTAGCAAGCTTTCTAAGGATATAAAAAGTCGGGTAAACCCAGGTTAATATTGAAAACAACATGAACCATTCATGAAATGCTCTACTTGGTGCCAGATTCGAAAGGAACGCAAAAGCGTGTATGGGTGGCCAAATCATCATTATCAATCCGAATATTACAAGGACTGCCCAGTGAATTTTCTCTAATCCGAATTTTTCTTTTATTGTTTTTGGAAAGAGTATCATGAATCCACCAATAAATAAACCTGCGATACATAAACTTCCAAATACTAATATGGAGAAAAAGAAGTGTGAGCCTATTCCTGTTAGATCTAATCCTATACTATCCACAGCGTTACCCAAATCTTCAGAAAAAAATCCTATTCCAAAAAATCCCACTATTGCTGCGAGTCCAAAGAGAAGCGCAAAATTACTCAAGATAATCTTTACGATCTTGTTTGGTAATTTCTCTTCTTTTAGTTGAGCCGCTGTTGATATGGATTTCTTTAGGTAAAATATACCAGGAATCATCACGATCGAGGAAAACATGGCAGCATCATCCAACCATTTCGGCATGGGTGTAAATCTAAGAGATCCAAGGTCGCTGATCATATTACGGATTATATCATAACCCCCATCCGGCATTGAACTTAATGGATCGAATACATTTGCAAAAATATATCCAAAAATTAACGAAGGAATCCATACAATGAAAAAGAGAGTAATACATATCTTCACCACTTTCGGATTGGTAAGGGAATCGTGTACAGCATTTA
>JAEORV010000110.1 GCA_016840695.1 Promethearchaeota archaeon | reverse complement strand
TCAGAACGATCTCAATTTGTAATGAGATCAAAATAATATTTTCACTATTAAAAATGTCAGAAAAAACAGATTTCGAATTAAGTCATGTAGCATTTGCGGTTCTTGGGTTAGTTTCTGAACAACCAAGCCATGGAAAAGACATTAACAAGAAAATCGAAGATAGAGGAATGCGAGCTTGGACAGCAATAGGGAAATCATCGATTTATGGAGTGTTAAAAACTTTAAAAGAAAACGGACTCGTTGAATCGTGGATAGAAGAGGAAGATAATCGCGTTGTTAAAGTGCACAAGATCACTGAAAATGGTTTTCGTATCTTGAAAGACAAGGTGTATAATGTTTTGAAGGAATATTATGGTCGTAACGGAGAGGATTTTTATGTTGCTTTTTCAATGTTACCACTCTTATCGAAAGAAGAACAAGTTGAAGCCATATCCGGATCAATAAAAAAATTAAAAATCCATATAAAAGAATTAGAAGAAATGGTGTCGCAAATACCTCACATGCCGTTAAATGTTCGGGGACTTTTTATTCATCCCATAAAAGTAATGCAGACAGATGTTGAATTTTTAGAAGATATATTAGAAGAAGTTAAAGAAGGAGGCGGTCAAGTTGGCCCTGAAGCATATGGTAAATAATTTTGTTCATAAGGTTGGACAACACTGCGAATCTTCATCGATGAGAGACTTGTTCGAGTTCTACGGCTTTCCAATGTCGGAAGCGATGGCGTTCGGTCTTGACGCAACTATGGGATTCGGTTTCTGGGACCAATCTAACATGCTAACTGGAATTGGAAGTGGTGATTCCAAAACGCCATTTTTCGTAGGAGGAAAGCAGGGAACCATTGATGCGAATTCGTTAGCTTGTCGTTTATTAGGAATAAAGCTCAGGAAGCAATCGTTTACGAGCGCTGATAAGGCATGGGAGGAGTCAAAGAAGCTGATAGATCAAGATACTCCATTAATCTTGCGCATAGACATGTATTACTTGCCGTATTTCGAATTTAGTGAAGTAGAAGAGGGAGGGCATTTTGGCGGGCACGCCATCACGCTAGCAGGTTACGACGAGGAAAAAGACGTGGCTTACGTGGGAGACACTGAATTTGAAGCGTTCCAAGAAGTACCTATTGAGAAGTTAAAAATAGGGCGTAGTTCCGAGGAAGGTGACGCATTCATGTATCCTAAAAACACGCAGTTTAGCATGGTGTCCCGCCCAGACAGTAAGCACCCTCCATTAGCCGCAGGAGTGAAGGTTGCGATCCAAGAAGTAGTCAACAACATGTTACGACCTTCCATGAACAATGTCGGCATTCAAGGATTAAAACGATTTGCCAATTCGATTACAGGTTGGGACGAAAGGTTGAAGGGAATCGCACGCATGACTTTCGAATTAACGCATGGCTACATCGAAACGTGGGGTACCGGTGGAGCCTCTTTTAGGAAGTTATACAAGGAATTTCTTGAGGAATTGCTAACCCATCCTGAGTTAAAAGAAGGACCAAGAGCGTGGAGTAATGATGAGTTCAATATTTTAGAAGAATCGATCCCCTTGATCGATAAATCCGTCAATAATTGGACATTGTTAGCAAACACGCTTAAAGATGCCGCAGATGAATATAAAAGCGAATGTTTAAATCACGTGAATCTAGGGGAGCTTCAGGGCCTTGCTCTCGATATTGTCAAACACGAAGAAGAACTATTTACCAAATTATCAAAAATCAAAAATTAAAAGTTATAAGGGAGAATTAAAAGTGGAAAGAGATAAAGCAGATGCGGTATCGTATTGTGGATTATATTGCGGAGCATGTCCGTCTGTTCATCGTGGCTCGTGTCAAGGCTGTAGATCAGAGGATAAAAGTCAAAGACGAATATCCAAATGGAGCTGTAATATAAGAAATTGCTGCATTAATGAGAAGAATGTCCAATATTGTGGAGCCTGCTCTGAATATCCGTGTCCTACCATATTAAAATTAATAAATTCTCATAAAGGCAAACCAAAAATACATTATCGACACGAAATTCCTAATAACATGAAACAGCTGAACGAAATAGGCGTTGATAAATGGGCTGCAGAGCAGGAAAAGCTTTGGAAATGCCCAGATTGCGGTGATTTAATAATTTTTTACAATTATGAGTGCGTCTCTTGTGGAACGAGTCACGATCCTCAAGAAGATAAAAATAAAGGAGGAAAATAAGATGAAAGATACAAATTTGATAGCGCGTTGCGGGTTGTATTGCGGAGCGTGTAGGGCGTACTTGCTCTTGAAAAAGGACCTGTTCGAAGAAAAAGGATACAAGCAAGGGTGCAAGGGGTGTAAAATTCGAAATAAGAATTGCGCATTTCTTAAAAAACAGTGTGCCCCCCTTAGAAAAGGCGAGTACAAATACTGCTCCGAGTGCGATGAAATGCCGTGTCCAAACTTGAAGAAACTTAATGATGGATATGAAAAAAGGTATGGTGTCAGTCTCGTGGCGAATATTGAAAGACTCCGGGAAGTTGGGGAGGAAAAGTGGATAAAAGAGCAGATAGAATTCTACAAGTGTCCGGAATGTGGGGGCGAAATTTGCGTTCACGACGACGAGTGCTACGATTGTGGTCTCAAGTATAATCCCAATAAAGAAAAGTATAAAACATAAAAAATGATAAAGGAGAATGTGTAATGTCAACAAGATTAGAGAAGGAATTAAAGATTAAGGAATTAAGAGAGAAATTCATGGTCCATACCAGGAGGGCGTTTCACTTGCTTCCTAAGATGGACAAGCCACGCATTCTTGACATCGGTTGCGGTTCGGGAACGCCTACCATTGAATTAGCAAGGCTCAGTGATGGAGAGATCGTTGGAATAGACATTGATCAAGAAGCACTAGACGAATTCGCTCGAAAAATTGAAAAAGAAGGACTCTCTGATCGCATAAAAGCGATGAATCAATCGATATATAATACCACCTTCCCGGATGAGAGCTTTGACATCCTCTGGGACGAAGGAGCAGTTCACATCGTCAATCCAAAGAAAAGTCTAAAGGAATGTACCAGAATTTTAAAGATTAATGGTTATTTTGTCTTAGGGGAGGGAATTAAATGGCTTGCTAATACATCACAGCAATTTTCTAAATTTGGATTTAAGCTCGTGGACAAGTTTTTATTACCCGAGGAATTTTGGTGGAAGGAATACTACGAAATCTTGGAAAAAAGAATTGAAAATTTAGGTAAAAGAGAGTTTACCTCGAAAGATCTTGAAGAGCTCAAGCGACACAAAAGGGAAATCGAAATGGTCAAGAGGAATCCGAAAGAGTTTGATTGTGGGTTTTATATATTTCAAAAAATTGAATAAAAAATAGTATGAGCATGTATAAGAATGGATGAAATTAAGGTTGTAGGGGCAAGAATTCATAACTTAAAAAACATTAACGTGAACATCCCGAAAAACAAGATGATTCTCATCACGGGAGTTTCGGGCTCCGGTAAGTCAAGCTTGGCGTTTGACATTGTCTTTGACGAGGGAATGAACAGGTACTTGCAGTCGATTGGGTTTCCTCCTAAATTTGAGGACGAAAAGCCGTTCGATTTGATAGAAGGATTAAGCCCAACCGTTGCGGTGGAGCAGAGAACCACGAGGGTTTTTAACCCACGGTCCACCGTTGGTACCAAAACAGGAATTTACGGCTTACTTCGCATGTTATACGCCATAGAAGGCGTGTTGTTATGTCCCATTTGTAAAATCCCGGTAAAAGAGAATCTCGAATGTGATCTCTGCGGAATGGTCGTGGAACGCTTGCCAATCAAGTATTTCTCGTTTAATGAGCCTTCCGGAATGTGCCTCGAGTGCAGGGGGAGGGGATACACGACATATTTTACTGAAGAAATGATCGTTCAAGATTATAATAGAAATTTACTCCAAATAACAAAGGCAGGGTCAGCGTGTTTTGCCGATCAATATAAGTTAGTTGAACAGTTACCAAAATTTTACGATTTCGACATTAAAACGCCATACAAAGACCTACCGGAGGAAGTAAAACAGGTCTACATGCATGGAAGCGGAAAGGAATTGCAATTCCATTGGGAATCAAAAACATTCTCCGGCAAATTGGCGAGAGTTTTTGAAGGGATCATTCCCCATATGGAACGGGCAATGACTGAAGGAAAGAGCGCGTATAGAATAAATAAGATTACCAAGAATTACATGTCAAAGGCGAAATGCGAGGAATGTCAAGGTTACCGCATAAACGAACAGGCAAGAGAAACAAAAATTGCGGATAAGCACATAGGAGAACTGGCAATGATGACCATTGACGAGCTAAGCTTTTTTTTAGAAAATCTAACAGAAGATCAGGTGAAAAGTCCTCCAGGGAGGGCGATGGTTGACAACCTCTTGCTAGCATTAAAAAATTTGGTTGACGTGGGTTTATCCTACATCCACATGCATCGTTCCTTGCCAACTTTAAGTGGGGGAGAGCTCCAAAGATTATCGCTCATGACTCACTTGGACGGCGGACTTGATTCCCTCGTGTACATCTTGGACGAGCCAAGCATGAGCCTTCATGAAAGAGAAAAAGATTCATTAATCAAGCTTTTACAGAAGTTAAAAGAATTGGGGAACACGGTTATAGTAGTAGAGCACGACAAGCGCTTTATAGACATAGCTGATCATATAATTGACATCGGGCCCGAAGCAGGAATTAACGGGGGTGAAATAGTGTACGAGGGCTCAATTGAGGGAATTAAAAAGGTAAAGAAATCCCATACAGGGCAGTTTTTAGCCGGAAAGATCGCCCTTCCAGAAAAACCTGACGGTGAAAGAAAAAAGATTGACAAGACTACTAAGTATCTTACCGTCAAAAGCGCAAAAACCAACAACTTAAAAGACATCACCGTGAAAATTCCCTTAGGAATGATGGTAGGAATAGCCGGGGTTTCAGGTTCTGGCAAGAGTTCGCTCATCCTCGATACTTTAGTCCCACTGCTCGAACCATACTTTAAAAGAAACGCCCAACAGGAGAGAAAAAAGAAGGGAGAAAATGGGAATGGTGAAGAAAATGGTGAAGGTTTGTTAGAATACTCGGGATTAGTTGAAGGGTGGGAAAACATCGATGGAGTCGTTGTAGTTAACCAAAAACCCATATCAAGGGTGAGAACCTCCACGCCAGGTTCCTTTATTGGAATTTGGGACAAAATTCGGAACCTTTTTGCCAAAACACCGGAAGCCAAGAAGCGAAAATACGCAGCGGGCCATTTTTCTTACAACTCTGACAAGGGAAGATGCCCTTCCTGCAAGGGGCAAGGCGTTCAAGACCTTCAAATATCTTTCATGAGCAGTTTTACCATTCCATGTAAGGAATGCAAGGGGATGAGGTACAAGCCAGAAATCATGGAAGTGAAATATAAAGGCAACACAATTTCTGATGTGCTCGAGATGACGGTTTCCGAAGCATTAGAGCTGTTTAAAACCCAAGCAAGCGTTTCAAACGTGTTAAAAGTATTAGACGATATTGGAATGGGCTATATCACGCTTGGACAACCAGCTCCAACCTTGAGCGGGGGAGAAGCTCAACGAGTAAAGCTGGCAAAAGAATTGGGAAAAACGAGAAAAGGGAACTCGTTGTACATCCTCGACGAACCTACTGTAGGATTATCATTTTACGACGCCGTGAAATTGATGGAATTGCTCGAGAAGTTAGTCCAAGAAGGAAATAGCGTATTGATAATAGAGCACGACCCAGATATTCTATCGTACACGGATTACATAATAGAGTTAGGTCCAGAGGGGGGACCAAAAGGCGGGAAAGTTATAGCAAAAGGCGCGCCTGAAGAAATAAAGAAGAATCAAAAATCCAAAACTGGCTCTTATTTAGCTTAAATTCAATATTTTATTTATCTATTCATGTTCTATAGAATATACTACTATATTTTCGAAAGAAGATGTCACGATTAAGGATCAATTAATGTCACCCTTGGGTGACAAAGTTTAAATACTTAAAATTCATAATATTATTAAATAAAATTTTAATAAAAGAAACAATGGATTAATTCAGCCAGATATGGGGGTTTTTTCTGGCATTGAGTTAATTTAATTTATATTAAATGATATGATTAGTTCAATTTAGAAGGTGAGGAAAAAATGGTTGAAAATTATAACGAGTTTA
>JAEORV010000109.1 GCA_016840695.1 Promethearchaeota archaeon | reverse complement strand
AAAGCTTTTTAAACTCTAAGGATGACTTTTTAAAAGCAATCACATCTAAACAGCCAACCTGGGCAATCGAAGGTTTTGGATTTCAAACTTGGCAAAACTTCCTAAAAGGTATTGTAGAAAAAGTTGGAGTCGAAATCGATGAACCAGTATCAATTGACGTTCATAGATTAATTAGATATCCTGGGACTCTACATGGGAAGACAGGATTTAAAGTTCAAGAATTAACATTAGACCAACTCGAGGATTTTAATCCGTTAAATGAAAATAACGAAGATCTCGATCCAATTATATTTAAAAGCGAAAAATCAACTCAGAAACTTGAGATCATCGAGAAATCGCTACCAGCAACAAAACTAAAAGATGAAACTTTCGGACCATATAAAAAAGGGGACGTGATAGAGGTTCCGAATCACATGGCTGTGTTCCTGCAATGCAAAGAGGTCGCAAAAACATCGCAATAAGTTAACAAAAATTATTTAATTAATTCTGCTCCTCATTAATATATAACATTACCAATATCGTTCGATTCACATGGATCTGAAACGCGAGTACGAAAAATTATTCTGGCATTGGCAAGAAGAACTTAAGCAAGCAGGATTAAGTCCATTTACTCAAGAAAATTTCAACAATTATAAGAAATTAATTAAAGAAATTAGCGATTTGGGAGTTCCAGAACAAGATCTCGTTAAGAACGCCATAAAAAAGGCTTATCAAGATAACATGAAGTTTCTTCTCTCCGATTTTTTAAAAATAAGAGAAATAAAAATTATGAACGCAGCTCTTGCCCTCCAAGAAATCGATTTTAATAACGTGATAGAAGCAGAAAAGATGTTTTTTCAAAATCTAGTGAGCTCTATTAAAGGATTTGAAAAAATGAAGGCCCTTTCTATTTACGACGGTACTGAGGAGATAACAGCGATTAAAGTTGATGAGCAAAAAATAGGACAAGTTGAAAAAATCGAACCAGTAGAAGTCGAGATCCAGGATACATTAAAAGCAACTCAAGTTTCTGAAGAACGCCAAGCTCTGATATCAGATCTTGTCGATGAGAAGAAAAAAGACGACTTTAATTATACTTTACTTCGATTTTTAAAACAAACACCTGCATTAGTTGGAATAGATCTCGTAAACTATGGACCATTTGAAAAAGATGACGTGGCTAATTTACCGTTTAAGAACGCTAAAATCCTACTTTTTGAGAAATTCGCAGAAAAAATTGAAATTAGTTAAGTTTGATTGTATTTCTTATCGAATTCTTCTCTAAAATATTTCATCCGATATTTCGCAAATTTATCAGTGAGCGAGAATTTTGGAGGTTTAACATTGATTAATTGACCGCCGCAAAAGCGACATTGCGAGTTTAGATTTGCCAAGCCATATTCATTGCATTCCTTACATTTTTGAAGGTATTTTGTCACGTTAGCAAACCTCTTTTAAGGAAAGGATTAATCTCGGATGAACTCAAATTGCCCGTTATTTTGATCGGCTTTTGCTTGGATTATTTCTAACGCCTCAGATAAGATTCCTTCCGCATCAATATAATCTTTTGAAATAATCTCTAAGCGATAATATGGAGTTCCAATATAACTAATGCTTAAATTTCTAGTTTTTTTAGGATATTCAATTACTCTCATGGCGCTCAGTAAAGCGTCTTTAATGTGTTCTATGCCGTTTTCGTTAATAAAAGAGAGCTTGATCTTTCCTATAATGCTTACCGTGGAAATCTCGACGTTCTCGTCGACTATTTGTAGATACGAATTCTTGATATCTTCCGAATTAAGATTGATTTCGTCTAATATGGCTTTCCCATTTTCCTTAAGCTCTTCAAGCGTCTCTTGATATGAGTTGTACAAGTCTAACACGGGAAAGCCTATCAAATTATACGCTTCATCTAAACTAATGTTTTGTTCTTCTGCGAGGAATTGAAGTAAATTTTCGTACTTTGTAGCGTATTTATGTTCTTTCATGCGTCTGTCTTTTTGCGCAGAATTTACTCTTCTTAAAGAACAGTCAACGTGTCCTTTATATTCGTCAACTTTTAACACTCTTAACACGATAACCTGGTTGATTCGAACAAAATTCCTTACATTTTTAATCCAGCGACTTGAGATCTCACTGATGTGAACCATGCCTCTTGCCATTCTCTCCGAAGGCAAGCCCTCGTAATCGATTAAATCCACGTAAACGTATTGTTTCTCGATCTCAACAACTCGAGCAATTACAAATTCGCCTTCCTTTGGGAATTTCGTTCGACTTTTTACCATGATATTTGCGAGTTCTTCTTTTTTTTTAAATGAAGTTGATTAATTTAATTAAAAGGTTTAATGGTATTTTATTTTTATTATCGAACAACTCAAAATTTGTCTCTTATTCATTTTAAAAATTCTATACTTTCCCATTAATTTCCCTAAACACTATTGATTAATTAGATTAGTTCGAAAAAAGGGTAAAAAATATAAAATAGATATCATTAAACAACAATATCATTCAATAAAATACTATCGATCAAAACGTATAGATTTGATTTAATAGTAGTACCATCAAAATGTTGATTGATCATTTAATAAAATTAAGTAAATTAAACAATATACAAAAAAATATTCAAAGAGATTGATTAAATATGCCGAAAGATAAGGAACATTTGAATTTAGTAATTATCGGCCACATAGATCATGGCAAATCTACAATGATGGGCTGCATGTTAATCAAAACTGGTGCTATCTCTGACAGGGAAGCACGAGAACTTGAAAAACTCGCAAAAGAATACGATAGAGAATCGTGGTCTTACGCATATGTTTTTGATAGATTAAAGGAAGAAAGACAGCGAGGTATTACGATCGACCTTGCTTTCAGGAAATTCGAAACACCTTCAAAATATTTCACAATTATCGATGCTCCTGGGCATGCTGACTTCGTCAAAAACATGATCACGGGCGCATCTCAAGCCGACGCTGCAATCTTAGTAGTCTCTGGTAAGAAAGGAGAAATGGAAGTTGGTATTGCAGCAAATGGTCAAACTCGAGAACATGCTTATTTAGCTCAGACATTAGGCGTCAAGCAACTGGTAGTTGCCATCAACAAAGCTGATGTTTGGGATTATGATCAAGCAAGATATGAAGAATGTAAGGATGCGGTCTCGGATTTATTAAGAAATATTGGTTTTCCAGTCAAAAAGATAAATTTTGTCCCAACAAGTGGAATGACAGGTGAAAATTTGGCTGAAAAATCTGATAAATTGTCGTGGTATGATGGACCTACGTTACTCGAAGCAATTGACGCATTTATAATCCCCGAGAAACCAACTGACAAGGCTTTAAGAGTACCAATTCAAGACGCCTATAAAATCAAGGGAACTGGTGTTGTACCTGTCGGTCGAGTAGAATCTGGCGTACTTAAGAAGGGAGATAAAATCATAATTAATCCTACAGGATTCAAAGGAGAAATTCGAAGCATAGAAATGCACCACGAAGAGATCCCGCAAGCAATTCCTGGAGATAACATTGGATTCAGCATTAGAGGCATCGAAATGAAAGACGTCGGGCGAGGCGATTGTTTAGGTCATCCTAGCGATCCTCCAACCGTTATTTTTCCAAATGGCAAGTGGGAAGGACAAATCATCGTTATTTGGCACCCAACTGCGATTGCTCAAGGATATACTCCTGTAGTTCACGCCCATACGGCTCAAATTGCCGCAAAATTCATGTCTTTAGACAAGAAGCTCGATCAAAAGACAGGCGCTGTTATCGAAGATAATCCAAAATTCATCAAGAAAAACGAGGCAGGAATGGTAACTCTTCAACCGATCAAGAAGTTATGCCTGGAAAAATACACGGACATCCCAGAAATGGGACGATTTGCTGTAAGAGATATGGGACGCACTGTTGCTGTGGGAATCGTAAAGGAAATTGACGTGGGAGCTCCCGCCGTTAAAAAAGCATGATAAGAGATAACTTCTCTATTTTTTAAATAAACTATTTGATTATTTTATTTTTTCTTTTTTTATTTGTTTTCATTAAACAATGTCAAATCACTTCATGTTACGTGGATATTACTTCTTTTTTTTAGAAAACTTTAGCTTTTTCCATTTAACAAGTATAAAACATGAAAAGGCTAACAAATTGGAAAAATTTCCTAAAATCTGTATCTTAGGCGAAGGAGGCGTTGGTAAATCAAGCTTAGTTTCTTTATTGCAAGGAAGAATAGACAATTCTACAACAGCAATACAAGAACCTACAATCGGTTTGGAGATCGAAGACTCTCGGATTAATGGCAAAAAATGCACCATTTGGGATTTAGGCGGGCAAAAGCGCTTTAAATCGATGTGGAATGATTTTTTAAAGAATTCTGGATTAGCTGTACTTGTTTGCGATTCAACAGAAGAGAACGTGAAGAAAACAAAAGCCATTTTAGACAGGTTTGCAAATCGGATTGGTTCAAAAGTCATCGCCATAGCGAACAAGCAAGACCTTCCCGGGGCTCTAGGTGCCGAAGAAGTTCAGAAGAAATTGGGTGGTATAAGAACTTACGAAATGAGTGCGATTAGAACAGAATTAAGGGAGAGAATGAAACAAATTCTAGAATACGAAATGGACACAGATTAAGTTTTCTTACACGCGAACTAAAATACTTTTCCTATTAAATGCGCAATGCGAACGGGCTCTGGAATTTTAGAGTCAACGCACAATTTCTTTAATAATAATTCAGCCTCTTCACTTTTAATCCCTATTGCGTGATAATAAACTTTAGAAACGCCTCCAGCCGTATTTATAGTAGTTTCATAGAGGTTTCCTGCATTTACGATATAGTTTAATTTTTCTTGATACAGTGAGGGAAATTTTTTAACTAATGCGTTTTTTACTGATTCGAGATTTACTTCTCTTTCTGTTATAGCAATTAAAGGTTTTTTAGTATCTTCGTGAATTTTTTGAATATCAACGACATTAAATCCTCCAAAAGTGATCGTGTCTGTTAAAATATACTGGACATGCTTTTCAGTCATTTTTACGAGTTCAATTAAGTTTTGCGTGGCGTCATTCCCATCAATTTGAATTTCTCTACTTCCCACGTTAACTAATCTCGTACCTTGGCACGTCGCTCCAATTAATCGCGTTTTTTTCACATTAGATCTTAAATCGAAAGTTGCGTCGTCAAATCCAATTGTAATGGGGTTTTCTTTCATTTTTTATTTTTCAGGTAAAAATTGGTGCATTTTTTTTAATAAAACAGTGAATGCTTCTGTAGCACTCGTTATCTCTTCTTTTCTATTGAGTAAATCACTAGAAAGATTACTTTCTAACAAGTCGATGATTTCCTGTAAAGTCATTTTCTTGTTAATCCAGACATATGCAACCAAGGCTTCAGCTGTATCGGCAATATCGTGAGCGTCAGCCCGATTTTTAGCGAAATTTCTCATATTCGCGTTTTTTAAAGCATTTGACAGGATCGTCTTGCTCACTTTCATGCCTGTTCGAATCACGCTTTTAGTTGAGCTTTTTTTGGTCAAATAAATAGATTTTGCGACTGAATACGTTAGATTAACAATTCCGTCTCCAATTTTTGCTAAACCTTTATCAGTTCCAATAGTTTTTTGAGATAAATTCGATTTTATATCATCAATTAAAAAATCATAAGGCATTAAGATACATTGTCTTTTAACTTCTTATAAATGTTTATGAAAAGAACAAGAAAGGAATGGTTATTACATCAATTTGGCAAATACTTTTTCTACTGAAGATACTTCTTCTTGAAGGGTTGCAATTCCCTTGAAAATGATATCTCTAACATTATACCCCTCTTGAATTCGCAAGAAGATTTTTGGATTGTCTATATTTGTAATTTTATAAGCAGCAATGTTCACACCTTCTATAAGTAAAAGATGCTTGACTAAAATATTGCAGAATCCATGCGATTGTCCTTCCATTATCAATTCGTAGTCGAATTCATTAACACCTTTCACAATATCTGGCTTAATATATTTGTAATCCTTAATTAGTAATTCTGGTTGCTCGTCGGTTAGCAGGTCGTAATCCTCCTCTTCTCCCTCAAAATCTACTGCAGGAGTTTCGGCACCCTCCTCTTCTTTTTCAGGTTCTTCCTTATCAATCTTTGGTAAAGCGAGTTCTTCATCTTCTAAGTCTG
>JAEORV010000108.1 GCA_016840695.1 Promethearchaeota archaeon | reverse complement strand
TTTGAAAAGCATTTTTTCACTTTGGACGGACTCTGGATGATTGAAACCGAGGCTGAACTTGATTGGGAAACTGCCTTAAAAATTGACACGAAAGTTTGGATTAGGTTATTGAAAATAATAATCCGCAGGTTAAGGAAATACTTAAACATTGAAACAAGCACGCTCAGTGATTTAGTCGAGATCCTCACCTTTAGATGGAGCGTAGAAAATTGGGATTACGAGGTCGTGAAAAACGAGAAAGAAGAAGCAATAATCCAGATCAACGCTTGTCCTTATAAATCCATCATGGATCGGAATCCTGAAAGGCAAAGCCGAGTTCCACTCATTTGTAAGGACATGTGCATGCCTTTTTACGAGGCCATAGTTAAAGACTTTAATCCTGACCTGAAAGTTGAAAGAAATAAATTCATGGGTTTAGGAGATAATATTTGTAATTTTAAGTTTACATCGTGAGGATCTCGATATTTGAATGATACCAAAAATGACTGGAGTTTAACTGATTATATAAAGTTAGTTCCTGCAATAGTAATTGCGGTGTTGATATTTTATTTTTCTTCCCTGCCAAATCCCTTACCACCTGGTCCTCCGGGTTCACCGAGCCTTATTGACATTAATATTATCCTCCATATGTGCGAATTTGCCGGTTTGTCCTTTTTCGTTGCCTATGGATACTTTCACAAGTTTAATATGAAATTCGTTATATCCTTTACAGTAATATATGCAATAGTCGATGAGATTCATCAATATTTCGTACCCAACAGATATTTTGACTTATTTGATGTATTCATCGATATAATAGGAGTTGTGATTGGATTTCTTGTGTTTATTTTGATAAAAAATCTGATGGAAAGTATTAGAAACTCCGCAGAAGACCCTGCTCTTCTTTAGATAGTGAATATAGATTGAAAACATGATCGTCTATTTTATTTTTTTCTTGATTGATGAAATCGGCAATAAACCCATCACTTTCTCGTAGTGCATGAATTATTTTATCCACTCCTGTAATAATAGCATTTCTAACATGCTCATCGGGTTTTACAATTGGTAAATGTCGAATCATGTATTGATTGAGGTTAATCGTGGTGCCTTTTTGATTGTTAATTCCGTAAGTGCAATAAAACCTGATTAACGAAGAATTTAACACAGCGCATAGGTATTTTAATTCTCCTTCATCATCGTGTAGAAGTGAATAAATAGAAGAGGTAAAACAAATAGGTTCTTTCGTGAACATTGCTTCTGGAATTATGTTATTGTGTTTAATTAGTAGCCTAGAACCCATGTAATATTCGTAATTCTTACCTTTCAATGTCTTATCTTCAATTTCTTCGATATTAAAGGACTTATTCTTTTTAATATAATAATGCTTGAAATCCTCTTTTGCATTGATGAAAAAGCAGGAACCTCCCAAATCATCCCTTAAAATTCGCTTTACTTGCTTCAAACCTTTGTCTTCTTCCCCTCTAATCATCTTTGGATATTCATTCACATTTAAATAGTTTAGATCTCCAATATCTTCAATTTTTTCAATTAATCTAAATTGAGCTTCTGAGGGTTTAATTCTTATTCTATTTAACTCGACAGTTTCAGCATTACAATAAGGACATTTCTTTGATTGAGTATATGCGTAAATTTTTTTCGAATTTTCGCACATTGAGCACTTGTTGTTGTAGCACATGCAAAGAGAATCAAATATTTGGGATTGAAACGTGATTACTTCGTTTAACGGATAATCGTAAATCTTTAAATCCTTGCTTACTTCTCCTTTTTTTTCGTATATTACTATCTGGACTTCGTTGGTGGCTTTTTTAAAAAGGTTGGGTCCAATGTCATAAATTCTCAATAAATTGGCTTTTGAGAGAAATTTCTTCCTAAATTTTACATATCCTTGTCTTACTAGAAAACTTTTTGGAACCAACAAACTCAAGACACCATCGCTCCAATTTATTAGCTTCAATAAAAAAGCGCAATAAATATCATTATGAAATATGGCTTCATTTTTCAAGAGTTCTTTTTCTTCTTTAGTCAAAATATTTCCATATGGGGGATTTCCAACGATTATATCATACTTTGGCGAGATATTCATAAATAGACTATTTTTGACTTTAAATTGTAATTTAAGAGATGAAGCCACCTTGACTAGGGCATTATCTTCGATTGTGTCCATCCAAGAAACCAATTTCATCATAGTTAAATTGATAGATAATTCGTTAATGTCAAACCCATAAAGATTTTTAATGATTATAGCTTTAACATCTATAATATTGATTTGAAGGTTAATTTCCTTCATTAAATTAAAGATAACTTCTGCTGCGATTAATAAGAATACGCCCGAACCACACGAAGGATCGCAAATCGTAGTATTGATTAATATATCGTAAACTTTTTGTTTTATATCTTGACTTGAATACAAAATTTCTTCAATATTTTCAAACTTAATAGCAATATCCTTATCTTCCTCAAGCTTTTTGTTTAAAAAAAGAATTAATGCCTGCGAAACGATAAAATCTGAAACTTCACTGCTAGTGTAATAAACTCCCTCGGTTTTTCGCTGGCTATAAGTGTTTAAAAACGATTCTTCAGCGGTTTGGATTAATTTCAGGCATTCTCGAGCTTTTTTGAAATCCTCTTTTTCAAGAGATTCTTCAAATGATTTGAAGAGCTGAAAGTTTTCTTGGAAATCTTCGATTTCTCTCATTTTTTAAGAGTTTTATTACATAATTGAGATTACAAGGTCTATTAATGGATAGCATGTATATTTTAAAAAAATTTCTATTTAAGCACGCTTTTAATTTAAAGAATAAGTGCTTCCACTTGCAACCATTTCGCTACGCGTTAAATCTTGTAATATTAATTTTAACATGTTTTCGAAAGAGGTGAGAATTCCCTCACCGTTTAAAGCAATAGTATACTCTACGACGATGTTTTTACAGTCATTATAATTAATTTCTTCCATGAAACGCATGGATTCGAATTTATTTGGAATGTCTTGCTTGTTGAAGCATATTACAATGGGTAAATTTCGAACTGTATCTTTAAAATACGAGTGAAGTTCGTTCCAAGAAATAATATTTCGCTCGTAAGCCGCTTCATTAGAATCCACGATAAACATTACTCCGTCAATAGCTTTTAACGTGGTAGGTCGAGTAATGATGTAAAAATCTTGTCCTGTCGTGGAATAGATGTGGAGTTTTAAATTCCAATGCTCGTTTTGAAAAATAATCGTGCCATAATCAAAAAAAAGAGTTCGATTAACACTATTCTCGATGCTAATCACGTCTTCCAACTTTCCGAAGTGATTGAACAGAGATTTTAAAGAAGTAGTCTTTCCTGATAACGCAGGACCATAATAAACGATTTTAATGTTAACTGTTTTATTTAGACTATCTATTAACATGATTTTACTAATGACGGTTTTATACATGATTTTAAAACTAGATTTAAAAAAGTCGAGATTTTTTATTTAATTTATATCCTTAGCGAATTTTATCTCTATGTTTTTATACTTGATTTGATTTTTATATTATAGGGAACATGACAAGTAAACAAGATAAAGAAGATGATTTAAAAGTAAAACCGGTCTCTTCAGTTGTTAAGAAAATGAAGAAGGATTACGATAAGGACCCTAAAGACTGGCGAGTAATTGGTTCGAAGGATGACGATGGAAACTTGGATACTTTTATAACGAAAAAACCCGATGCGTATTGGTTAAAGTCGAAACAATTAGGACCCTACTCATCGTTGTCAATGGGGAGTTATGTAAGAAATATCGACAAGGACATCGATTCAAAAGTTGGTAAAAAGTTATCTCCAGACGACATGCTTCGCCTCTTTGGCATGGTGGTGCCAATCAAGAAAGATCAAAATGTCGTCGCAGCGGGTATTGAAAAATATTCTCAGCAACATGGTGATTACTTGAAAAAAGTAATTGGAGAACGAGATTCAAACATCGGCTATCAAATGGCTCGACGAATTGATGAAGAATTCACGAAAAAACATCCCCAAAGAAAGAATTTGTACATCTGATTTGCTACTTTTATTGTACCTTTAATAATTCCATGTAACAAAATAAGGATAGTTTAAGATAACATGTATCATTTATAGATTCATTAATTTTTAAATAAGAATAAATGTCAAAAAAATGAGATTATATGGTAACTGAAGATAAATTACCTGGAAAGCAAGTTTTTGGGTATGTCAGCGGCACGATTCCGCTGACATTGCTGGGAGGAATTTTTCGATTGGCGTACATGAAGTTTTATTGGGAAGCTATGGGACTTAGCGCAATGTATATCGTATTGGGAATGATCATTTATATGATAGTTAATACGATTAACGATCCATTAATCGGTTACTGGTCCGATAATACTAATGCAGAAAAATGGGGAAGCCGGCGTTTAGTATTCATTAAATATACAAGTCCTATTTTTGTTGTTATATTTATTCTCATGTGGATTCCTTGGGGAATTCCACTGGATCAAAGCGCTGCAAACCAATTTATTTTGTTTCTCTACTTTGTCATTACGATGTGCATGTTCGACACGCTTTCAAACATTGTTATCATGACATGGATGGCATTATTACCCGATATGACTTCTGATTTAGGTGAACGTGCTAAAATTAACTTCTTAGGTTCAATTTTAGCTCTTATTCCAGCCATATTAATAATGGGGGTGCCTGATATGGCAGGGAATAACGATACCTTTCGTGTATTTAACATATTCGCGGCAATCGTGAGTTTAATTTGCTATTTTCTAGTTGTTAAATTCTCTAAAGAAACTCCAGAATATCAGAAAGACAGAAGCCCTCCGATTTTAACAGCAGTAAAGCAAACAATAAAATCTAAGTCATTCATGTCTTGGGTGGGATATAATTTCTTTAGAACTCTAATATCTTCAATACAGCTAACATATCTTTACATATTATTAATGTTATTAGGTCAGGGAAGCGCTGCATTCTATTTTTTCACGGCAATCTTTATTGGTTTTGGATCTAACATAATGTGCATGAAGTTAAGACCTAAGTATGGTTTTAAAAAGCTCATGTTAACGTTCGGCACGATACAAGGCGTTGGAGGTTTGTTACTCCTGGTTATTATTGCGAATCCTGCATTAGAAATTATCATGTGGCCAGGACTCATATTCTCTACAATCTTTGGAGGTGCAGGAGTATTTGGAGTCTTGATGCAAACACTCCCAATCGATGAAGACGAAGTTAAATATGGTTATCGGCGTGAAACCATGTTTTATGGAGTAAATGCTTTACTCACTAGATGGGCAGAGTCAATTGGACCCTTAATTGCATTCGCAGTATTAATTGCTACCAATTATGTCCCTGGAACAACAACAATAGCAAGTCAGTCCCCCGATGCAGTGCTAGGAATTAAATTCATATTCTACGGCATAGTAAACATCTTCGTACTGATAAGCTTAATATTTATCTACACCTTTCCATTAGACGGGGAAAAATTAGCAGAGCTAGGAAAACAGCTCGAAGAGGTCCACCAAAAGAAAAGGGAAAGCATTTTAAGCGATAAGAAGATGTTAGAGGATATAAATAGACTATAACAAAACTATTTTAATTATATTATTATTATATTTTTTTCCTATTTATTTTCAAGTGAATTGCGTTATAGAAAGGAGCCATATAGATGAAAGTTTAAAGTTTTTCTTTTAATTTTCCTAAATCGTCCTTGCTTTTAATTATTGGAAAATTCGCAGAGTAAGTACTAGTGTTGTTTATTAATTCTGCGGTAAGAGCTTGGATTTTTTCCGAACCTGATTTTCCTTCAAGTCCTTTGGCGAACTCCTTAATGGTAATAACCTTGAAATCTTCAACGTAACCGGACACTCCCTTCCCTAATTCTTCTCCTAAAAGAAATTGAAAGCTTAGATCAGCATTTCTCTCGGTTTTGTATAGCGGTTCGTCGGGATCCTCGAAAGTATACGAAACTTCAACCCAGCGATCGCCGTTTGCATCAGCGGGTATCATCCCATAGATATAATCGGGGGTGTAAATCCAAAAAGGCGTAATTCCCTTATCGTAGGACGTATCAATTATGTTTTTAAATTCTTCAGCCATTTCAATTCACATTTTTTATATTTACTAAAAAAAATATTATAATATTAGTAATACTTGTATTTAATAAAATTTTTCATTACAAAAAATATTA
>JAEORV010000107.1 GCA_016840695.1 Promethearchaeota archaeon | reverse complement strand
TACACATTTCACGCTCCGTTTTCAAAACTGCCCTTGAAATGCATGCAACAGATCATTGAAAAGCGTTGGATTCATAACATCAACGATTTATTAAAATCAACCAAAGAGGATTTTACAACAACTATTTTCAAGCAACTTGACTCCTTCATGCAAAATATTAGCGTCCTTCCCGAATATATTTATTTAAAATTAAAAGAAAACGGTTTTTCATCAGAAAAATTAGAAAAAGTCTCCAATTGGGTTATTTCAAATGTCAAAGGAAAAGTCCTTCCTCAATTAAGAGTACCTCGACATTTTGGGAACATGTATAACGCTAGTGTTTGGGCGCAGATTGCGTTCATTCTTGAAAATCACGCTCGCGATAACGACACGTTATATTTTGGCTCTTATGGATCGGGAGCGACTTGCATCTCTGGATTGCTAAAAGTCAAACCCACATTCAAGGAAGTTCTTGATTTTGGTCCCAAGATAAATGATTACATTAACGATAAAAAGCAAGTTAGTGTAAAAGATTACGAGGCGTGGAAGAACGGAGATGTCAAGCCTCAAATCACCCTAGGGCGCATCCTTGAGCATAAAAACAATGGTGATCGAGGTTTTATGCTACATTTCTGTGATGAGGGGTGTATCATACCAAACCTCAAAGGCTTAAACTACTGCCCAAAGGGACATTCGGGTTATCACACAAGATTCTTCCCGTTATACGCCGTGTTAGAATCTGGACAACTAATCAATGTCGACAAGATCGATCCAAGCTTTCTTAAAGATGGTTACGTGCGAGTTGATAAAGATGTTCGTCCCGGATGCATTTTAGAATATGAAATGCGGCGTGTTGAATTTGAACACGATGAAAGTCCAAATGCAGTGAATGGCTTGTTAAATTGGAGTCCAATGTATGTTTCTGTGAAGGAAATGTTTTAAATCCAGATTTCATCATAAAAAAGAGATCTTTTTTCTCTATTGTTTTAAAAGTAAAAATATAGATTTATTAATAGTCATAAGCTAGGGTACAATGATGAAGAAAATAAATTCAGAAATATCTGGATTTTACAAGTTATCTGTAGAAGAACGTCAGAAAGCCATCGCACAGCTTTCGGAGTTAAACGAAGAAGAACTTAAGCTATTAAGCGATTTTGGATACTTTACCTCGTCTCAAATGGACACGCTCATAGAAAATGTTGTAGGAAGTTATCAATTACCGATGGGTATAGCTTGTAATTTTAAAATAAACGAAAAAGATTATTTAATTCCAATGGTAATAGAAGAACCTTCGGTGGTAGCCGCTGCGTCAAATTTAGCTAAAATCACTCGCAAGCACGGAGGTTTCTTTTCAGAAAAAGTCAAATCCGTGATGTTTTCACAAATTCAGATAACGCAGTTAGAAGATATCGATGCTGCAAAAGAATACTTGTCAAAAAAAAAGAAAATACTCTTAAAAATCGCGAACGAGCAAGATCCTTTCTTGAATCAGTTGGGTGGTGGAGCTTTTGATATTGAGTTCAGGGAAATCGCAACCCGGAAAGGAAAAATGCTCATCCTACACCTCCTCGTTAATGTATTAGACGCGATGGGTGCTAATGTAGTAAACACGATGGCTGAAGCAATCAGTCCTTTCATTGAGGAATCTTGTGGAGGTAAAGTTCTTCTTAGGATCGTATCTAATTTAGCGGAACATCGAATTGCCAGATGTAAAGCAACATTTGATAAGGAATTATTAGGTGGAAAAGAAACTGTGGAAGGAATTCTAAATGCTTACGAGTTTGCCTTGGCAGATCCTTTTAGAGCCGCAACTCATAATAAAGGTATAATGAACGGCGTGATAGCTTTAACATTAGCTACTGGAAATGATACTCGCGCTATTGAAGCTGGTGCTCACGCATATGCATCGCTCAGTGGAAAATACACGCCTTTAACTAAATTTGATGTTGATTCAGAGGGAAATTTAGTTGGTGAAATTGAAATTCCCATGGCGCTCGGAATAATTGGAGGCATGACAAAAATACATCCAATGGCTCGATTAGCGTTAAAAATATTAAATATTGAAAGTGCTGAAGAATTATCACAAGTAGCAGCAGCTTTAGGATTGGCACAAAATGTCGCTGCATTGAGGGCTTTAGCCACTGAGGGAATTCAAAAAGGTCATATGGCATTACATTCCCGAAACATTGCGAAAATTGCGGGAGTTCCAGATAATTTAATCGATAAAGTTGCTGAAATTTTAGTGAAGGAAAACAAAATAAGAGTTGATCATGCCAAGGAAGTTTTAAAAAAAATGATTGATAAATAATTTTGGAGGAAAATTTTTATGGGATTTAGAGAACATGTTAATATTATAGACGAGAAAGGGCTGCTTCGAAAAGTTGATGTTGATGTTTCAAAAAAGCTAGAGATCTCTGGTATATTAAAGAAGACGGAACCAACACCCATAATGTTTAATAATGTGAAAGAATCAGATTTTAGAGTTGTTGGTAATGTATTCTGTACAAAGGATGCAATCGCATCATATTTCGGCGTGAACCCCGCTGATTTGATACAAATGCTCTCAAAGGCAATTGAAGAGCGTTCAGAACCCGAAACCGTGTCCAATGCTCCTTGTCAAGAAGTAGTCGAGTCAGATGTAGATTTAGATAAAATACCCATTTTATTCCATTGCGATAAAGATGGGGGTAATTATATTAGTTCTGCTGTTGTTGTCACGAGAGATCCAGATTATGGGCAAAATGTTTCGTTTCATAGAGCAATGCAGTTTTCTAAAGATAGGTTTGCCGTGAGAGTAGTCAAAGGTCGGCATTTTCATACCTACTTAGAAAAAAACGGAGAATTGGAAGTTGCATTTTGCGTTGGAAATACTCCTAACATTCTCATTGCTGGTGCTACTTCGGTAGACATTGGAGTAGACGAGTTAACGATTGCAAATGCTTTAGAGCCCATTAAGGAGGTAAAAGCAAATTCAGTAGACCTCATGATCCCTGCAGAGGCGGAATTTGTCCTTGAAGGGCGCGTGTATATGGAAGAAAGGCACTCAGAAGGTCCCTTTGTGGATTTAACTGAAACATATGATGTGATCAGGGAAGAACCCGTTTTTGAAGTCAAGAAAATTACTCATAGAAAGAACGCAATTTGGCAAGCATTACTACCGGGAGCACTTGAACATAAAATCTTAATGGGAATGCCTCGAGAGCCGACTATTTTCAAAAAAGTAAACGAGTCAAATGTTAAGTGTTTAGATGTTAATGTTAATCCTGGTGGATGCTCTTGGCTACATGCAATTGTTCAAATAGATAAGAAAGCTGAAGAAGACGGTAAAAATGCCATAAAAGGCACTTTTGCGGGACATACTAGTTGCAAGCACGTGTTTATCGTGGATAAGGACATCAATATTTACGATCCGCTTTCTGTAGAATGGGCAATGGCAACGCGTTTTCAAGGAGATGAGAAAATGGTAATAAAGGATAAAGAACCAGGAAGTAGCTTAGATCCTAGTGCTGAACCTGGTACAAAGATGACAACCAAAATAGGTTTTGATTTGACGAAACCACTCGTTGCCAAAGGAAAGAGTTATGATTTGGCAGAATTTCCCAAAATTAACTTGAATAAATATTTTAACGATTAAAACTGGTAAAAGATGAATTTAACACCTGAAGAGCAAGAAATGTTGGATGGTAAATATGGAAAAGCCACCCAAAAATCGATGGAAATATTAACTACCTTAGGTGATATATTTGACGCTGAAGATATGGTAGAGGTCACCGGCGTTCAAATTGCTGGGGTATCGTATGCCAATCTTGGAGAGGCAGGATTGGAATGGTTAACTGAAATGGCAGAAGATGGTAATGTTAGAGTTTTAACTACCTTAAATCCTGCCGGAATGGATCGCGAAAATTGGCAAGCGTTAGGAATAGATAAAGAATTTGCCAAAAACCAAAATCGTGCTATTGAAGCGTTTGCTAAAATGGGCATCATTACCACGTGCTCGTGCACGCCTTATCTAATTGGAAACGCTCCACATTTTGGGCAACATCTTGCTTGGGCCGAAAGTAGCGCAGTTTGTTATTCCAATTCCGTCATTGGAGCTCGAACCAATCGCGAGGGGGGTCCAAGCGCATTGGCATCTGCTCTTACGGGAAAAACTCCTCGATATGGATATCATTTAGATAAAAACCGTCACGGGCAAGTTTTAGTTAAAGTAAATGCTCCAGTTAAAGGTACTGACGAATTTGGCGTGCTAGGAAAAATAATTGGAGATAAACTGTTCGAATTAGGAAAAAACATTCCCTACATAACGGGTATCGCTTCTGCTTCTGTAGAAGAATTAAAATCGTTTTCTGCGTCTGTTGCGACTTATGGTGGAACAGCCTTATTCCACATGGAAGCAATTACTCCAGAGTATAAAATGTATCCAAAACCAAATGAAATTATATTTGAAATAAATCAAAATAATTTAGATATAACCCGCAATGAACTTATTGACGAGAACATTGAAATAGATTTTGTAAGCATCGGCTGTCCTCACGCTTCTATTCATGAAATTGCAAAGATTGCCAAATTGTTAGAAGGGAAAAAAGTTAAGAAAGAATTTTGGATTACTACTGCTCGCCCAACTAAGAAAATTGCTGATGAGGCAGGATATTCTAAGGTGATCGAAGATGCGGGAGCGAAGTTTGCCGCAGATACATGTTGTGTTGTTGCTCCTATCAAGGGAAGGTTCAAAGGGATCATGGTAGACTCCGCCAAAGCTTGTTATTATGGTCGTGCAAAGAATAAATTCAAAGTAAAGATTGGAACCATCGAAGAATGCATTCAGGAGGCTATTAAATGAAGTTAGAAGGGAGAAAAATATATAAAGGCACTGCTGAAGGAGAAGCAATCGTTACTAAAGATGGAATTTCCTTTTATGGTGGAGTAGATCCTGATACTGGTAAAGTTGTTGAAGTTGGACACGAACTCGAAGGGCAATCTATCACCGGAAAAGTGTTAGTCTTTCCTACGGGTAAAGGATCAACTGTAGGATCGTATACTATGTATAGAATGAAGAAGAGTAATACAGCTCCCGTGGCTATTGTAAACAAGCAAATTGACACGATCGTTGCGGTAGGATGTATTATAAGCGAAATCCCATGTGTGGATAAAATTGACATAGAAATCATAAAGACAGGTCAAAATATTGTTGTTAATGGTTCAGAAGGAATTGTTGAGGTGAAATAATTGGGAACAGGGAAGGGCTTTGGAAAAACTATTTTATTCGGAGAACATTTTGTCGTGTATGGATTGCCAGCAATCGCTTCAGCTTTAGGAACATATACCACTGCTGATGTTAAAGTCGTTGAGGGTAAAGGTTGGATGGTGGACGATCAAAGACCAGCGACTCCGGGTTATAAGAAAAAGAAATTTGACGAGGCAATGCAATCAATTACAAATGTAATAGAACACTTGAAAATTGATGTTGAAAATCAAAAACTTGAAATCACCTTTGCCGGAGATTTAATTGCCGCAAGTGGTGTAGGTGCTTCAGCGGCTCAATGCACGTCCCTAGCCCGTGCTTTAAATGACACGTTTAGTTTAAATCTCGATGATGAAAAAATCAATCGTGCCGCATACGAAGGAGAAAAAGCATATCACGGAACACCTTCGGGTATTGACAATACCGCATCGACTTATGGTGGGTTGATTTGGTTCATTAAAAACTTGGATGGCGGGAAGAACACTATGGATCTTTTACAAACACCAAAAAAGATGCCTTTAGTAATTGCCAACTCAGGAATAACAGCATCCACCACGGAATTAGTCGCTGATGTTCGGAAATTAAAAGAAGAAAACCCTAAAAAATTCGAAAAAATCTTCAAAGATTATAATCATTTAGCAGTGAAAGCCAAGGAAGCTTTACTTGAAGGGAATATTATAACCGTTGCCGAGTTAATGAACAAAAATCACGCGCTCCTTCAAGAAATAACTGTTTCTGGTGATATTAATGATAAGTTAGTCGATATAGCCCTAAATAATGGAGCGATAGGTGCTAAAATGACAGGAACGGGGCGTGGAGGATTAGTTATCTCATTAGCAGAAACCGAGAAAATTCAAGATGAAATTGCTGAAGCAATAGAAAATGCAGGTTTTGATGCCTGGAAAACAATGATTGGATGAGTGTAAAATAATTTGAGTGGATCTAAAGAAATAATCCT
>JAEORV010000106.1 GCA_016840695.1 Promethearchaeota archaeon | reverse complement strand
TTTTGGGATTGATCTGTTGCATAAACCGTTCCGTTTACAGTTGCGTTTACATGTATAGAAGTTATTGAATAATCCGACAAATCAACATTTAAAGAATAATTTCTTTTAAATTCCACAGCAGGATTATTATCTGTGGTCCATGCTTGACCTCCTTCTTTAAACTCATGAGAACACCACCATCCTTCGGTATCAATTCCATATGCTGGTGTTCTTGGAACTGCTGGAGATACGGGATAGCTTTGTGAATTATTCTCAGCCCACCATGTACCAGTTTGATTTGGATATACTTCTTCCGTTATTACCGTAAATTCACCATTATCACCTAGCATAACAAAATTAGCTTGTTCATTACTGTAAGTTCCGTTAACATCAGATGTGTCACCTCCAGTTGTATTATACCAACTTGAGATCGAAGAAAAATCGCCGTTAGTGAGCCATTCGGCAGAATATTGTGACGAAACTTTTGGTTCTCCCCATGATTCTAGCTCACTATTTAAATTAATACTATTATAATTCATACTATTTAGTCCAAAATTTCCTATAAGGACACATGACATGATTACAGCTATACTTACAGCCATATACTGTTTAAACTTGAACGATTTTCTTCTTTTCATTTTTCTCTACATCCCCTTTATAAAATTTATATGGAGTTATCGAATAGAATAAAGTTATATATGAAAATCGTGATGATCATGTTATATAAATCTGTTTTTTACGATAATAATTTCGTGAGCGTATATGATACAAGCAATATTGTCATTTCAATTTGAATTGAACCAGAATGAAAGTGGAGATATTGAACCAGATTTCAATCCAATAGAACTCATATTTGTTAATAAAGATTTTAATGTGGACGATTATTCTGCATTAATCGATATTAGCGACATATTTGGAATTTTCTACCAACATTCTGCAGGAAGTTTTGAAGTCTCAAAAGAATTCGGCAATTTTCAATTGAGTAAATTAAAGAAAACTCCTTATCAAGCTTGGTCGTACTTCATGCAGGAGGCAGGAGGCGTTCAAACTATTACAATTCTAATATTTGAGCTTGATGATGAGTTAGAACTGTTTGAAGATTTGATAAAACAGATGGGTAATAAATTACACGGATTCTATAAAGAATTAGTCAGGGCAAAGAAAACAAAAAGACTCTCAGCAATTGAAAAAGCTAATTATGACATCTCAAATCAACTCAAGTTAACCCAGTTCCATGTCGACAGATTGTCAAATTTAGATAAACTACAGAAAGTTGGTTTGATTTACAAGAGTAAAGAAAGGCTGGAGATTTTAAATAGCTTGAGAGAAAGACCCCACTCGAAAATGGAACTGAAAAAAAAAATTGAATTGATGAATAGAGATGCCAACATTGATATACTACTTGAACCATTCATAGAACTTAATTTAATAAGAAGAGACTGGATCAAGGGAGATGAAAGAGATAAAGAAAAAGGCATATTTAAAAATCAAGGCGAGTTTTTATTCCTAGTTAAAGATATCACTCTTTCAAGAGTTCCAAATGAACATATTATCAAGCTTTTAACGGAAAGTGAAAATAAACTCTTTTACGAATATAGGAAAAAAATGCGAAAGTTTATCCAGACATACAAGCCAAACAATCAAACTATTGAAGAAACGGTAAAATTGGCTAACTTTCTTTTAAATCCTGACGAATACGATTTTTTTAATCTGATGAAAACGGGATTTTATCCCTTAGAAAAAATACCAAAAATCCTTTCAGAATGGGCCGATAGAGAGAAAATACTAGCAGAATTGGAAGAATTAGATATCATTACAATATTACACGGAAAAAAGAAGAAGGAATGGGTAGTACTTTTCAACGATATACAACCTTTAATCTTCTGGCCTGAGTATCTACTTCCTAGGATACGGAGAAAATACAAGTTAAAAGAAATTACTTGGGAAGTTGCGAAAAAAGCATTGGATTTATTGGAAGTAACATACGTTGAAAAGATTGAACTTTAAAAGGTTGTGTTAACTCTAGAGTCTTGGTGTTATATCATCGAGGAGCACGATAAAGAACAGTTCGAAGATGTAAGTGAAACTATCTCTTCGGTCTTTACTGATTATATCAATAGCTTATCAGCTCAAGACGACATTAAGAGACAGCTTGAGGATTTAAGCGGAAGAATATCCGTGATACTCGCTGATTACATTAATAACTTATCAAAACAATTTGAGGGAGTTCAAAAAAGAATTTCTGATAATTTAAAAAAATTACGTATTGGTGTCATTCATTCAACAATAGATAAAATAATAGAAAAGATACTTGAAGAGGAACTGGGAAACGTTAAACACGATTTTCAAATAAAGTTTAATGATTTCATTGATGTAATGAGTGATGGTATTGTAGTCCCTAAATTAAAAAAAATGGACACTGGTGTTAAAAAACCAGCTATTTCTAAGCCGAAAGTTAAGACTTTAGATAAACCTCAAATTCCAAAACCGAAAGTATTGTCGTTAGAAAAGCCAAAGGTCCCAAAATCAAAATCTTCTGAAGATAAAAAATAAATATCCTTTTTCCATAAGATTCTAATTTTTCCTTAATTTAATTTGCATTAATGAGTACTATAATGAATAGCAATATTGAGAAATTTGATATTTGTATCGTTGGTGGGAGCATCGCCGGGAATTATCTCAGCTATTTATTATCAAAAACTGATTTAAAAATAGCCATTATTGAGGAGCACGAAGAAATTGGCTTACCATTTCAATGCGCGGGCATTATATCGAAAAAACTAAGTAAATTAATAGAACTCCCAAAAAATATCGTGTTAAACCACGTTGAAATTGCTCGTCTTGTGGCACCATCAGGAAAATCTATCAGATTATCTGGAGATGAACAACCATATGTCGTGGATAGAATTGCTTTAGACAAGCTCTTTTACGAAAAAGTAAAAGATAATATTAATATCACTTATTTCCTTGGAGAAAGATTCAAAAGCTTTGAGTATCTTCAAAAATCTCATCAGAAACAAGTCTTACTTCAAACTTCTAAAAGACAACTCCAAGTAAAGTTATTAATTGGGTGTGATGGACCTTTATCAACCGTTGCAGGATCTTTAGGAATAAGAAATAAAGTAATCTATGGCGCTCAAATACGCGTTAACGGTAATTTTAATCAAAATGAAGCTCTCATGTATTTTGATCAAAGATGGAAGGAATTGTTTGGCTGGATCGTTCCTGAGGGTAATAAAATCTATCGAATAGGATTAGCATCGTCTAAAAACGCGAGCAAGAACATAAAAATATTTTTAAACAAGCTTAATGTTAAATACGAGAATAAAATAAGCCAACAAGGGGGAATCATCCCTGTTGGAACAATGAATAAATCTGCATTCGATAATGTGTTATTATTAGGTGATTCTGCTTGCCAAGTGAAAGCAACAACTGGTGGTGGAATCGTAATGCTATTATCTTGTGCTAAATACGCAGCAGATTGCATTATCAAATGTGTTAAAACAAACAACTTTTCAAGGAAAGCAATCAAAAAATATTACGAAAAGCCAATTTTAGTTCATATTGGAAAGGAATTAAAACTTCATTATATGATAAGAACGGTGATTGAAAACTTTAGTAGTGAAGATTTCGATAATTTCGTTCAGATACTAAACACCACTAATGTTGGGAACATCATTTCATTTTACGGCGATATGGATTTTCCAAAAAGAATGATCTTAAAGCTCTTGAGGAACTCAATAGTTTTAAAATTTCTGATAAATTTTTTAATAAAAAATCCGTTAATAATAATTAAATTATTAAAAATTATGTTACATTAATTCACTAATAAGGGGTAAAACCAAATGGATAAAGAAGCATTAAAAGGGATATGGACTGGTGCAATAATTACTTTAATTTTTTTTGGGGGAATAGGTGTTTTTCTACTTCCCAGGATTGGAGAGATGATAATAATTTTCTTTTTGATGCCCGCAATAATTTTTTTTGTCGCTATTTCTGGTTCGATATCATATCTTATAAATGAAAGAAAAAAATGTCCAAACTGTGGAAAAAGAATGGATAAGTCAGTAAAATTTTGTAAGCAATGTGGAGCTGAAGTATTAACTAACTGTCCTCACTGTAAGGCTGAATTAAAGTCGAAAGCCTCTTTTTGTGAAGCGTGTGGGAAATCATTAACAGAACCCAAGTCCCAAGAGAAAAAAGAACTTGAACATGTCTCCTCTCCTGAACGAAAATCTGTTGAAAATATTATCTATTGTACTTATTGCGGTACTCAAATAGAACCTAATTTAGCAGTATGTCCCGCTTGTGGCGAATCTTTAAAATAACACCTAAAAAGTTTTTATTGTTATTCTTATTTCAATATTCATCTAAAGTATAATGATAAATATGACTGCTCAAAAAATCGTAATAATTGGTGCCGGATCGCTACAATTTGGTCTTGGAACTGTTGGAAGCATTTTTGCCTCGGAACATCTTACTGGGTCGACGATTTGCTTGCACGACATCAACGAAGAAAATCTAGAAAAAGCTCGTTCTATCACCCAAAATGCTATTGATCAAAAGAAGGTGGATTTCACATTGGAGGCAACAACAAATCGCCCCAAGGCGCTTAAAGGAGCAACTTTTATTGTCAATTCTATTGAAGTCACGCCACGGTTTAAATGGTGGGAAATGGACATGGAAATTCCTCGTAAACACGGATTTAGACAAGTTTACGGAGAAAATGGTGGTCCAGGCGGACTTTTTCACTCATTACGGGTCATTCCCCCCATTCTCGACATTTGCAACGATGTAGATAAAATATGTCCAAACGCTTATTTCATAAATTTTTCAAATCCAATGAGCCGAGTATGCTTGGCAATAAAAAGAAATTACCCTGAACTTAAAGTTGTTGGATTATGTCATGAAATCCATTTTGCTCACATGCATCTACCGAAAATTCTCGGAACACCCTGGGAAAATCTGGACATATGGGCTGGCGGACTTAACCATTTCGGAGCAGTGATAAAAGCTTCCTACAAGGATTCAGGGAAAGATGCGATCCTCGATATAAGGGCAAAAGCACCTGAATATTTAGAGAAAATGAAAACACAGAACAAAATAAGATATGTTGTCAATACTTCTGTTAGTCTTACGAGTTATATTCTTTATAAGTATGGATATCTACCCTATACGACAGATTCGCACTATGGAGAATACATTGGATGGGCACACGAAGAAGCAAATATGGAAGGAGCTATGAATTTCTATAATTTTTATAAAAAATATATTTCTTCAGAAGGTAAAAAAATAGATAGATTAATCAAAAAAGGAAAAGGCTCTGTATTAGTGAAACCCGATGCAGAACGCGCCATACCCATAATTGAAGGGATATTAACAGATTCAAACCACGATGAATTATCGGTGAATGTTCCTAATGAAGGTATCATTACGAATTTATCTAGCGATCTCGTGGTGGAATGTCCTGCCATGGTAAATAAAACCGGTGTTCACGGTGTAATATTAGGTGAATATCCGAAAGGAATCGCTTCCTTGTTGCGAATTGAAGGATCCGTCCAAGATCTCGTTGTTGAGGCCATAATTAAAAAATCTAAAGAAATAGCATTGCAGGCTTTACTCGCTGATCCTAATGTAGGAAGCACTAAAAGAGCTGAGGCATATCTCGATGAAATGTTAGAACTCCAAAAAGATGTAGTATATTTGGAATGAAAAAACAAAAAATTGCCTTTTAACTCCTTTCTTTTAAAATATATTCTATTCTATCAAAGATTTCCTTTAATACTACTGAGACCAGAAAGATCCACCAGAGTAGAAGCCAAAGTGGCATGCCTAAAATTATTGGATTGATATACACGTATAGACCAAATATGACCATCAACCCTTCAAATATAAACGCATATGGCAACACGGCGATGATTAATATCTGGTTCTTTTTCGGGTGGAATATCAACAAGCGGCCAACGATGAAACTTGCGTAAAATAACGCCGGGATCCACATTTCTAGATTATAAGTCGAATATATGATGATACGCAAGATTATAATCAGAATTAAGTCGACGACTAACTCGTAATCGACCCAACCTTTAAGGAACTTACCATTTTTCTGAAAATCTTCACCTTTAAACCATTCAATATTAAAGATTTTCCTAAAAATCAAGAAGACTTGCCCCCAAAAAACGATGGACCATAGTGGTAATAAACCATCTAAGAATGGAATGATTGTTACTGAAGTG